>NZ_JBBEVD010000071.1:201409-440886 GCF_037414265.1 Pseudoalteromonas sp. C12FD-1 | reverse complement strand
CACCTCAATATTAGGACATTGTCCATTATTAAAGTGTCCGGCTCAATTAAACCAGTTCAACCTGGGCATTCGTCTATCTCAACCACTTTGAGCGGTGAAAAATACCGGCGCATCATCACTATACTTGGGCACTTTGGGCAATTTACTCGCGATGATACATCGCCCTCACCTTCAATAAGGTTACTTAAATGTTTAAGTAACACCTGGCCATGCTTTAACTCAGGCGAGCTAAACTTAAAAATTTGGCTGTTATCAAAAAACACGCCGCCTTGCGCTGAGGTATAAACAGTAATCCCGCCAATTAATAACGGCTCAAGAGAGGTATTTGTGCGTGGGCATAACATTCTAAAATCCTTTTATTTTAATACTTAACTTACACTACTTTACTTAAGTGCTTTATGAATAAGCCCAACAAGCGGTGGTGGCAATGTAATATGGCCAGCCAATACAAACTCATGTGCTTCGTCTGACATTTTTTGCCATGTACGGCGAATAATCCCAATCCATTTTTGCTCATCGTAATCAGGCTTGCTATTAGCAAACCCGAGCATGTAATGCTCAATAAATACAAGGCTAGCTACATCTTCTACTAATTGGCTGTCTGGGTTACGTTTAATATTTTTTTTAGCGACTGCATCGTACACTCGGTTTTGCTCAGCCTCACCGTACCCAGCTTGCTGCATAAGCGCTACAACACTACTTGCATGAAATATATAAAGTGCACTGCGCCATTGATGATAGCCCTGCTTGTTCATTGGAAAGTCACTACGGGGCGACTTCCAACGTTGTATATGCTGCCCACGCACTGCAATTTGCATTTGCTCGTCAGCACCTGGGTTAAAACGGCTAAGCATATCGCTCATACGCTGTGAGTATAAATATTCTTTAGGAACACTTTCCCCATTAAATTGCTCAGTGTTTGGGTCTTGGTTGTTAGCTTCATCAATTAGGGAGATTACTTTATTAAACATGACGGTCATTTTTTATAATAAGTTTTAATTATTCTAAACGCTGATAAAACAATAAACTAGTGCGCCAATCAGTTATGCAGTGAAATTTGTTCAATCAAAAATAAAACCACTAAATATGGGCTGTAAAAGTGAGCGCATTGATTTAGTTAACTTGGTACTATATTAAACACAAATTAAAATAAAAAAGCGCGACTAACTCGCCAATAACGGATGACTATGTTTAAAAAACGTATTTTAGCTATTTGCTTAGCAGCCACCTCGCTACCAAGCCTTGCCGACAGTAACAACGATTTAAAAACCATTATTGATAACCATTGGCAAAATGCCAAAACTGAAAAAATATTTTTTCGAACCGACCCAGACGGCTGGAAACCAAACGGCACATTACCAAATTGGAGCGAGCAAGCCATTGCAAAGCGCCAAGCTTATAACAACAGCGTACTAAAAAGCTTAGCCAACATTGACCCAAAAACGCTCAACAAGGATCAGCTAATGAACTACCGCTTATTTAAATATGAGCGAGAAACCGAGCAGCAAAGCTACCTTTATCAAGATAAGTATTTTCCGGTTAATTTTTTAAGTGGCTGGCATACTTACTTTGCAGAAGCGCCCGCTAATATGGCTTTTTTAACAGCTGATGATTACAACGCATTTTTAATCAGCCTTGCCGACTACCCACGCTTTAATCAGCAAAATATTGATTTAATGAAAAAAGGAATAAAAACAGGCTTTACCCATTACTGTAAAACCTTTGAAAATTACAGCCAAAGCATTAGCGCGCACATAGTTAAAAACCCCGAAAACAGCGCCCTTTACGAGCCCTTTACTCGTATACCTAGTACCTTTAGTACAGCACAAAAAGCAAGCTTAAAACAAAAAGCCCAAGCTGTAATTAAAGATAAAGTAATTCCTGCCTATCAGCATTTTTACGACTTTTTTAAGAATGACTATATGCCACATTGTAGAGCGCAGCCTGGTATTGCAAGCGTTGAAGGCGGGCTTGATTACTACAAATACACGGTTAATTACTACACCACAACAAACGCCACACCTAAACAAATACATGAGTTAGGCCTTAAAGAAGTGGCGCGTATAAAAACGCAAATGCAAAATATTATTGATGAAGTAGGTTTTGATGGCACCTATAGTGAGTTTTTAGAATTTTTAGCAACCGATGAGCAATTTTACGCAAAAGACGCGCAAGACCTGCTAGAAAAAACCGCATTTATAACACAAAAAATGTATGGCAAATTGCCCACTTACTTTGGCCATTTACCGCGTAACACCTTTACTATAAAAGGCTCAGCAAGTCGTGGCGCGTTTTATATGCCACCGGCCGACAACCGCTCACCAGGTACTTACTTTTTAGCCTCAACACCTAAACTGCAACCTTTGTATAATTTAGAAGCACTCAGCCTGCACGAAGCCATACCAGGGCATCATTTACAAAACGCTATTGCTATGGAGCTAAATGTACCCGAATTTAGACGCACACTTAGCCACTCTGCATTTGGCGAAGGTTGGGCACTATACACAGAGCGCTTAGGTAAAGAAGCGGGTTTTTATCAAAGCCCGTACAGTGATTTTGGCCGTTTAGGCTACGAAATGTGGCGTGCAGTGCGCTTAGTGGTTGATACCGGTATTCATGCCTTTGGCTGGAGCCGTCAAAAAGCAATTGATTACCTAGCCAGTCACACGGCATTGCCACAAAGCGCCGTAGAAGATCAGATAGATCGTTATATTTCATGGCCAGGCCAAGCACTCTCTTACAAAATGGGCGAAATAAAAATACGCGAACTGCGTGCAAAAGCCGAAAAAGAACTCGGCCCACAATTTGACATACGCAGCTTTCACGACACCGTTATTGGCCAAGGCTCGCTCCCTATGGCAGTACTTGAAGACGTAATAAACGATTGGATAGCAAAACAAAAATCGGCTATTTAATATTAAAGGAGGCGGTATTATTTGCCGCCTTTTTTTAAACCCTTATTAAACACCTCAAAACTAATCCCTACCCGCTTTTGTTTCGTAAAGTTAATGATTACAAAAACCAGAGCAGAAGTATGAACAAACGCATTTTATATTGGCTACAAAACGATTTACGCCTAGCCGACAACCCCATTTTTAGTGATCTTGCGCTGCAGCAATGTGCGCTTGATATTGTATTTGTTATAAACCCGCACTGGTTTAAAAATAGTAACTACCAACAAAAACCTTACGGCATACATAAGCAGCAGTTTTTAATGCAAAGTTTGTACGATCTACAACAAGCACTTATTGAGCGCGGGCAAACCCTGCATGTGCTTGAAGGCGAACCCGTATCGCTTTTAAAAGCGCGTATAAATGAGCAAAATATTGATGAAGTGGTATACAGCGAGCAATTTGGCCTGTATGAGCAACGCCAAATAAACCTACTCAAAGCACATTGCCCAAATACACAATTTACAGGAACGCAGCAAGACACGCTCTTTAAACAAAGTGACCTACCCTTTGATTTGAGCGAATTACCTAAACACTTTACCCCGTTTCGTAAAAAGGTAGAGGCCGCCAATAACCCCATTACACCAACAACTTTGCCAAACGGTTTGCTCCCTCAGCCAATAACTTTATGCGCTAAAAAACCTATAGAACGTATAACAAACAAAGGCGTAATACATGGCGGGCTTAACAGCGCGCAAGCACATTTAAAACAGTATTTTGCTGGCGCAATGCCAAGTACTTATAAAACGACTCGCAACGAGCTTGATGGCTTTAACAACACCACCAAATTTAGTACTTGGCTTGCCTTTGGCTGTATAAGTGCAAAACAAGTATATAAAGCCGTAGAAGATTACGAGCAAAGCAACACGGCAAACGAGTCTACTTACTGGATTAAATTTGAATTGCTATGGCGAGAGTATTTTAAATGGCACGCACTTAAAGCAGGTAACAGCCTGTTTAGCTTTAAAGGGCAAAAACAAACTAAACCGCTTACTACTTTTATACCAACACGTTTTGCAGCATGGTGTAATGGCACAACCCCTTACCCGCTTGTAAATGCCATTATGAGCGAGCTAAATGCGACGGGTTACATTTCAAACCGTGCAAGGCAAATTGCAGCAAGCTGCTTAGTTAACGAGCTTCGCCTTGATTGGCGATACGGTGCAGCCTACTTTGAACAACAATTGATTGATTACGATGTAGCGGCTAACTGGGGCAACTGGCAATACATAGCCGGTGTAGGGGTAGATCCGCGTGGCGGTCGTCACTTTAATATACAAAAGCAAACTGCGCAGTTTGACTCAAATGGCACTTACACCAATAAATGGCACGGGCACAGTAATAAAACACAGCAGCTCGATCACTTAAACGAAGTAGACTGGCCTATTTAAGCCAATCTAGTTAACCTGAGTTCTGGATAATAAATCTATCTCAAGCAGCTATTTTTAGCGCTAACAGCGTTGAATTTACTTGCAATAGGCCAGCTATTGACGCGTAAATTCGCCTTGTTTTCCCCAAAAATTTCTAGCTAGAGAGAAACAAGCTTAAATATCGTTATTATTTATAGCGTTTTTAAATCTCTTAACCAGAATTCAGGTTATTCATCCAAAATTTAAAACAGCTGCGCAATGCCCACATTAATGGCAAAGCCACCCAAAGTTAAAAACAAAAACAAACAACCTGCTAATAAAAGCGGCTTTATACCTGCTTGGCGAATAGCACCAACATGGGTGCGCAGCCCTAGTGCAACCATAGCAATGGTGAGTAATATATTATCAAACCATATAATGGCGTTTGTAGCCACTTGCGGAATAATAGGGAGCGAATGTATCCCACTTGCCACTATAAATAACACCGCAAACCAAGGGATTGTAATACCTGATTTATGCTCGCTGCCCTGTGCGTGCATGTTTGCATGCTTTTTAGTTTGCCAAAACGATAAGCCTACTAAAAATGGCGCAAGCATCATTACGCGTAGCATTTTCTCTATAACCGCGGTGTCGGCTGCATTGGCGCTTACCGCGGTACCCGCTGCAACCACTTGCGCAACTTCATGAATGGTTGAACCAACAAAAACACCGTATGCGTGCTCGCTCAACCCCATATAATCAAACATTATTGGGTAGACAAACATACTTAGCGTGCCAAACACCACCACCGTTGCCACAGCTACCGATACTTTATGCGCCTGTGCTTTTATAACGGGCTCAGTTGCCATTACCGCTGCAGCACCGCAAATAGAACTACCCGCGCCTATTAGTATGGTTGTTTGCTCATCGAGCTTAAATACGCGCTTACCTAGCTGCACTGCCAATATAAAAGTACCTAGCAGCATTACCACATCGGTTAATAGGCCATGCCAACCAACGCCCGCTACTTGCGTAAAGGTTATTCTAAAACCAAATAAAATAACGCCCGCTTTGAGTAATATACTTTTAGCATAATCAACACCTACATCGGTACGTGTAGCAATGCGCGAAAACACACTATTGCCCACAATAATGCCAAGCACAATACCAATAGTGAGTGAGCTAAATTGCGCAGTTTGCATTATTTGTAACTTACTTAATGCAACAGATGCCCCCGCTAACACAACCACCAGCAGCATACCTAACCACCAGCGCGTATCGCCGTATTGCTTAGTATTAATACCTATAGGCTGAAAACTATTTTTAATAGCGCTAAGCATAATATTCCCTCACTTAAACCAAGTTGATGTGTTGACTTAATTGTAAGAAAGCTCAAAATATAACTCCAATATATTAAAATCATGATTTGATAACTTAAGGTTATACAATTAAGAGTTATGCAATTTAGGGTTATACAATGAACTTACATGCACTTAGGGTGTTTTATACAGTGGCTAAATTGGGTAGTTTTTCAGGCGCAGCCGAGGCGCTTTTTATAAGCCAGCCTGCTGTATCAAAGGCTTTAAAAGAGCTAGAGCATCAGTTAAATATTCAACTTATTGAACGTGCATCTAAAGGTAAAAAGCTCACCTTAAGCGAAGGCGGCCAAGCCTTGTATGATCACGCCCGTAGTATTTTTGCTATCGAAAAAGCCGCCATTGACGATATAAAATCGCGCACGGGGCTTAAGCGCGGCACGCTCGTTATTGGCACCAGCACCACCATTGCCAGCTATTGGCTACCACCCTATTTAGCCAAATTTTGTGCGCAGTACCCGCATATAAAAGTAGAAGTACAAGTGGCTAATACCGCACAAATTGAGCATGCATTACTTGAATGCACTATAGATTTAGCACTGGTTGAAGGCACACCTACCGAGCCACATATTATTAGTAAGCACTGGCAAAGCGATTTAATGAGTGTTGTTATACCCAGTAACTTTAAGCCCGCTAAAAACCTAAAAGCATGGTTAAATAAGCAGTTTTGGTTATTACGCGAGCCAGGCTCTGGCACGTTAGAAATGTCGGTAAAGTTATTAGCAGAGCACGGCATACAAGCAGAGCAAAGTATGCAATTAGGCAGCAACGAAGCCATAGCCAGGGCTGTTGCTCAAGGTATGGGCGTTGCTTTATTGCCAAACGTAGTCACAGAAGATTTAGTCCAGCTAGATAAATTAACACGCCTGAGCCAAAAAAATAACGAGCAACTCTCTCGGCCACTATACCAACTGCATTATAAAGACAGACCCTCTTCACACGCTGCGCAAGCCTTCGAAAAAAGCCTGTTTAGTGAATAGAGGTTCTGTGCTGTAAGTCAGTAAGAGAAAGGTTGTGTGACATTAATCGCTTGTAGTGGTGTTACTTTAATTTATTATATATAAGCCAACTAGTTAAGCCTATTGAAAGTACTAATAAATGTACAACCAATGTTTCACGATTAAATTCACTAAATAGACTAAGTAAAAAAACTGGAAGTATGCTTAAGATTAAAACTACCGGTAATTTAAATAAATTTAACTTTTGGAGTAATAAGCTAATAGGTAATCCGTAAATGAACATTAAAGGATAAAAATAAAATAAACTTCCCATCCCTATTGATATACCAAAACCAACACCTGAAATTAATGAACTAACAGAAGTATAGTTTTCGATACCCGCATACAAATAGCAAAAGCCAAGGACTGGTAATACAATTAAAGGGCTAAGAATCGCAGCAATCAAATTTTTACGTAGGTCCTTAGGCATATTAAGAAATACCACAACGTGCTTGTAAATTAATTCGTTTTTTATTTGCTTTAATTGATATACAAACCATAGCTGAATTCCCATTTTGGCTCAGCCAAAGGAGCCAAACCTCGACTTCACAAGTTAAAATACTCAAGAGCTATACATATACATAACTGCCCACCAGCTAACTTATAAACCTATCAGCTAAACCGGTAAGCTCTCATATTTCCAAGCTCTACTCACAAGCCCTGCGTTAAGTCTTGCGCTAATGTACCTGTTGGTTTTTCAATTACGCGTACTAACTCTTTACCATTTTGTTTAACAACAAACGTAGGCGTGTATTGTAAGTCGTGCGCCTGTGCGATGCCTGCATCATCGCGTTTGTTGTAACCCACAGCCACATAGTCAATGCTTGCAAGTTCTACCCTAGATTCTTCAAGTAACTTAATCAGCTTTGGTACTTCGCGTTGGCTGTCGTGGCACCAAGTACCAAATAATACAATTAGCTCTTTGCCTGCGAGCTTTTGCATTAAGGCTATATCTTGCTCGGTTGGCGTAAACGCTTGGTATTGCTTGTTAAACTTATCGTAATCGCTTAACAGGGTTTGAGTGCTTATCTCGCCCGAAAATGGCGCAGTAGCGGCATTACTTACAAGCGGCATGCTTAACGCGCATAATAAAATTAATTGTTTAAACATAATGTTAAGGTAACTTTTAAAGTGAGTAATTAAGTTTACTATACTGAATATTACTAAAAGTTTACACATTGTTTGCACCTTCTATTTTTATAGTTTGCCCACCTTAATAAAATAATAAGCATGCATATATGAATATAAAACCCTTTATATTTTATTCAGTTATTGCCTCTACTACATTTTTATATGGCTGTGGCGGTACTGAGCAAACAACCGACAGCAGCACCGAGCAAACTGACTCATCATCAACAACCACCTCAACAGGCTTAGTTATTAACGAAATTGTTGCAAGCCCAAGCGACACCACCTACGACTGGATTGAGCTATACGCCACTGAAGATATAGCCGACCTATCGGTATTTTCACTTATTGATGATAACGCCGACAGAGAGCCTCAAGCTTTACCTGCTGTATCGCTTTCGCAAGGTGAATTTATTGTTATTCAAGCCATTGATGAAACCGACACACCGCCCGATAGCGGTTACTACGGTACCTTTAAACTAGGGAGCGACGATGCCGTTACGCTTTATGAAAATGGCACGGCAGTGTCTGTACTTGATTGGGAAGAAGGCGAAGCCGCTGAAGGCTTTAGTTACGGCTTATACACCGATGGCACCGGCACCGCGCAAACATTAACACCAACACAGGGCGCAGCTAACCAAACAGCCGACACCTCTACACTTGTTACCACGCTAATTGCTGAAGATGCGCCACTGCGTATAAACGAAGTAGTAGCAAAAGATAGCAGCGGCGGCGAAGACTGGATAGAGCTTTATGTAACAAGCAGTAGCGATGTTTATTTAGCCGATTACACACTAAGTGATGACAATAACGAGCAATTTGCTCTACCTGATATTACGTTATCGCCTGGTGAGTTTTACCGCATTTACGCAAGCACCGATGATTTAGGCGACCTGCCAAGCGTTGCGTTTAAATTAGGCGCAAGCGATACCGTAAGCCTTTACAGTAACAATGTAATTATAGAGCAGTTATCGTGGAATAAAGGCCAAGCGCTAAGTGGTTACAGCTATGGTCGCTACCCAGATGGCAGCGATGCAACTACAGTACTTACTCCAACAGAGCTTAGCTCAAACAGCCAAGCAACCCACGGGCCACTCGTTATTAACGAAATAGTGGCAAGCGCCGCAGACGATGGCAACGACTGGTTTGAGCTATACAACAACAGCGAAAATACAATTAACTTAGCCAACTACCACGTTATTGATGAAAGCGACGACATAGACCCAGTAACCCTGCCCGACATAGATTTATACGCAGGTGAATACATAACTATTTATGCCACCGATGAAGACCCTGGTACTTACTACGTCCCGTTTAAACTAGGCAAAGAAGACGAGCTAAGCTTAATACTCAACGATGAAGTAGTTGACTACATTGACTGGGATGAAAGTGATGTAACCACAGGCTTTAGTTACGGCCTAAGTAACAGTACCGGCTTTACTCATGCGTTTTTAACACCGACTCCAAGTAGTGAAAATACAGTTGCAACCGCCTTTACACCTACAGCGGTTAATACGCTTTCTATTACAATTAGCGACGAAAACTGGCAAGACATTCTAGATTACCCACTTGATGAGGAATATCACGAAACCGCTATTACCTTTAATGGGGTAACACTCGATAGCGTAGCCATTCGCACTAAAGGCGGCTCAAGTTTAAGCAGCGTTGCCAACTCTAGTAGCGACCGTTACAGCTTTAAGGTTGATATTAACAAATATGTGTCGGGGCAAACGTTTTTTGGGCTAAAAAAATTCACACTACAAAACTCGTTTAACGACCCG
Source organism: Pseudoalteromonas sp. C12FD-1 (assembly GCF_037414265.1). NCBI lineage: Bacteria > Pseudomonadati > Pseudomonadota > Gammaproteobacteria > Alteromonadales > Pseudoalteromonadaceae > Pseudoalteromonas > Pseudoalteromonas sp. C12FD-1. The sequence continues at coordinate 431,303 of NZ_JBBEVD010000071.1, read as the reverse complement.
TCGTACATGCGTGAAGTAATTGCCTACGACCTAATGGACGAAATGGATGTACCTACCCCTGAGCATGCCTACGTTAATTTTTATGTAAACGGCGAACTATTTGGTTTGTATTTAATGGTAGAAGCCGTAGATGGCGAATTTGTTGAAAAACACTTTGCCAACAGTAATGGCGATTTATACAAGCCAGATGGCACAGGCAGCGATTTGCTATGGCTAGGTGACGACATACAAAGCTACACCGATATAAACCTGCAAACCAACGAAGAAACCACCGATAACGGCGCATTTATTAACTTTGTAGAGTCGCTCGATAAAGGCGAAACCAGCGCCATAGAGGTAGACACGCTGCTGCGTTATATGTCGGTAAGTACTTCACTGTCTAATTTAGATAGCTACCACGGGCCGCTTGCTCATAACTACTATATTTACGATGACGATGGCGTATTTAGCATTTTGCCGTGGGATTTTAACGAGTCATTCGGCACATTTAACATGGATTGTAATGGCGTAGATGTAAGAGAGCTCTACATTGATGAGCCTGTAAGCGGCGCATTAAGCGAGCGCCCGTTAATTGCTAATGTATTTGCCGAGCAAAGTAACCTTGATGTGTACCACAGCTATTTAACGCAGCTTATTAATGGCTCACTTTCAAGCGACACATTTAACGCACGCGTAAATGAAATAGCCGACCTAATTCGTGAGCACGTACAAAACGACCCAACCAGCTTTTATGGCTCAACCTACTTTGAGCAAAACCTTACCTCTACAACGGGGCAGTTTTACGGCTTAACGTCTTTTATGGAGTATCGCGTAGCAAATATGGCCGCGCAGCTCGATGGCACATTGCCCTCAGCTGGCGATGGCAGCGGATTTTGCTCTAGATAAACAACCCATCCTTCATGCGGTGTCAGCACGCTGGCACTGCACTCTATTACTTTGCAATTTAATAATCTGAGAAAATTATGACAATTCAAGCACGTTTTAAGGATGAACTTTTTGAAAAGGACGCTTCAATCTCACCTGTAGCAATTACTGCTATAAACACTAAAAATAAGCAGGCTCAGCCTGAAAAACCAGATGCGCTAGGCTCATTAACAAGCTTAATTAACGAGTTGCTCGCCCCGTTTGAAGGTTACGGATTAAACGATCTTAATAATGCTAATTTAATGAACCGTGTAGATAGCAAGTTTATGCTACCACTGTCTTTTTTACCTGAGCTACTTACTCATATACAAGGCCAGTATCGGGTACTTGATATACAAGGTAAGCGTTTATTTTCTTACTATAATCAGTACTTTGATACGCCCGAACTTGATTTATATAAAGCCCACCATAACGGTAAGCTTAATCGCTACAAAGTACGCCAAAGGCGCTACGTTGATACAGCTACCGAATACCTAGAAGTAAAACTAAAAAACAACCAAAGCCGCACAGTAAAAACGCGTATAAAGCTCGAAAACAATAACGAGCAAGCCCATTGTACTGCGTTTATGAAAGAGCAAATGAAAAACAGCTTTGCACATTTAAACGTAATCCAGCAAAGCGGCTATAACCGCATAGCCCTAGCTAACGAAGAAAAAGCAGAGCGCTTAACGCTTGATTTTAACCTGTGGTACAACACCCCAAAAGGCGATAACAAAATAACCTTACCGGGCTTTTTTATTGCCGAGCTTAAGCAAAGTAAAAAAACAAAACACTCCCCTTTTTATAAGCTGATGAGCAAACACCACATATTTCCGGCCTCGTTTAGTAAATACTGTATTGGCTGTGCTTTGCTCTACCCCGAGCGCTTAAAAGTAAACCGCTTTAAACCTGTTTTAGCCCGTTTAAAACACCTTAACCGCACTCACCCGCATTTACCTTTAGAGAATAATTAAAATGACCAAATTAGATCTTATTTTTCTTTCACGCTTTTTAGTAAACATCCTATCGCTGGCTGTACTTTGCTATGGCTGTTACTTTCGTATTAGTAAAAATGCAGTGGTGGCAGGCTCGTTTATTTTATTTGGTGTAGGCGTTTTTATTATTACCTTTTTGCTGCACGGCGTTGATATGTCGATGGAATTTGCCTTTGGCCTATTTGCCGTATTTACCATGCTTAGGTACCGCACTGAGTCTATTTCTATTAAAGAAATGACCTACTTATTCCTTGTTACTGCCATTGCTTTACTTACCTCTGTAGGGCAAATGAGCCTAATTGAGCTAAGCATTCTTAATGGCATAATTTGCTTAATTGCCTTTTTGATTGACTCAAGCGTATTTGTAAAACGCTACGAAGTACAAAGCGTTTGCTACGAGCGCATAGAAAACATAACCCCGCAAAACCAAGCCACACTCATCAACGATTTAAAACAGCGCACAGGCCTAAACGTAGTTGCCGTAGATATAGAACACATCGACTTTTTAAGAGACGTAGCGCAACTAAAAGTAAGTTACTTAGCCGAAAAACAAACAAAGGCAGCCTAACATGACCTCTAAACAAACGATTACCTATGCGGCACTTTCAGCTCTTTGCCTTGTTAGTAACGCAACATTTGCCAAAATTAACGACGACATAGACCTAAGCGGCTATATCATGCTCGACTACAACAAGTTTGATACCTCTTTGTTAGAGGGGCAATACGACAGCAACAGCTCAGAAAGTGCCTCAGAAATACGCCGCGCACGCCTAAGTTTTAAATCAGACATAAGCAAAGACTGGAAAAGTAAATTTCAACTTGGCTTTGCCGATGGCGAAACCGAAATAAAAGACGCCTACCTTGAATACTCTGGCTGGAAATATGCCGATTTAACCCTAGGCCAACAAAAAGAAGGTTTTGGCCTAGAAAAACTAACTAGCTCTCGTAATTTATTAATGCTCGAACGCAGCATGATAAGTGAAGCGTTTTCGCCAGGGCGTAGCTTAGGTATAAGCCTTTCCGGGGACATAGCCTCAGTAAATTGGCAACTAGGTTATTACGAGCCCGATGAAGACGAAGCAACATCTGCTATTACAGGGCGCGTAGCCTGGGTGCCATGGCAGCAAGATACTAACTTATTACACCTTGGGGTTGCATTTAGTGAAAGGCAGTACGATGGCAACGAATTTAGAGTAAATGAACCTCTTGAAGTTTATACCGCCGACTCATTAATAGAAGGCGATAAAATCAATACAGATAGCCTTTCGCAACAAGGCGTAGAGCTACTATGGCTTAAGGATAGATTTACCATGATGGCCGAGTGGCAACAAGCACAAGTAACCAGTATTGAAGAGTCAACCAATGATTACGAAGGCGGCTATTTGCAATTTGGTTATCAACTATCAGGCGGATACCGAAAATATAAAAACGCAAAACTAGGCGCAAGCTCAGAGCCAGGCTGGGAAATTACAGGCCGCTATAGCTTACTTAAGCTCAAGCAAGAAAACCAAGACGCTAAAACCTACGCCCTTGGCGTTAACTACACCGTAAACAAAAACATAAAGTTTATGGCCGACTACATTAAAGCCGATTACTACGAGGCAGCCGGCACTATCACATCGGGCAATGCAATCTCATTAAGGCTGCAGTATTCGTTTTAATGCGCTTTGCGTGTTTAATCGGTTAACCTAAAACTATAAAGCCCCTGTGTTACACGTTACGTTTAATACAGGGGCTATTTTAATAGCGCTGTTATAAACAATATTATTACACAGTCTCTGAAAGTTACTTATCAAGCTGGAACTTACTCCACTAGCTTTAAAGTACTAATTACAGTGAAACTTAGTGAACAAAAGATGGGCCATGGGCTAATACAGGCAGCTATCGATAAACTAAACTTGCAAACGGGTTTAGGGGAAAAGTAAAAACTTTTAAAAAAGTGTACTGAGGGCGAACTCGCCTTGCCTAATGTTAAAGCCAATGCATAGTAAAAATGCTGCCCATGCCGAATCATTCTTAATTGCTTTGTTAGCTGCGTTTCGAAATTGGCAATACTTCTGGTGTTTCAGTATCTAGCATTTCCAAAACGCTTTTAAAACCATGTATAGGTGACCACCCTAATTTCTCACATGCAGACGATGAATCATATACGCGATCCAATCTCTGGGGTAGTTGCCAATTTCTTTGTTTAAATGCTAGGGCGATGTCAGGACATTGACGCTCGATGACAGATGCAGCATCAGTATATAGAGCTTCACAATCAGAAAGTTGAAAAGGTGTAGCGCCTGAGATTATAAAACGATTAAAACCACTTAAGCGTTTTTCCACAGAACATAAATGTGCGTTTGCTACATCGCGAGCATCTATGCCACGAGTAAGGCGAAATACTGCCATTAAATCCGCAGGTTCAGGAAAGCATCTCGACATTTGCAGCACAGTAACTGGAAGCTGAAACAACTTTGAAATTTCTTCTAGCTTAGCTTCAGCCGCAATTTTACTTTTATGATAAATCGACTTGGGTTGAGGAGTGACGTCTTCATTTATCCAACCTGCAATACCTTTAGGTGTCGAAGCATAGCCGTACAATGCAGTAGTGCTGGTAAAAATAAAGTGCTTAATACCTGCTTTTAATCCAGCCAGGGCAAGTTTTTCGGTCGCGTCTACGTTGATAGATTGAAACGCTGAATCAGGTACTAAACCAACATGGGGAGCATGAAGAGCCGCTGTATGAATGACGGCATCAACATTTTTAAGAGCCCGATCAATCAGATCACTATCAAGAATATCGCCAATGTAATCAGTTGTTGAGCAAGGCGTTTTATCAATGCCGACCACGTCATGGGTGCGCATTAATTTAATATAGATTGCACGCCCGACTCTACCCGCAGAGCCTGTTACTAAAATTCTCACTATGACACCTTACTAATGATTGACCTCAAAGCAGCTAACGCCACCAACAAATCTGTCAGAGTGCATAGCGAACGATATTGCTTGGCCTTGTTATATGCGTACATTGCTATTTTGGCTTTCTCAGGATTTTCTCCATTGCTTTTCCTTTGGCAAGTTCATCTACTAACTTGTCTAGATACCTTACTTGCTGAGTCAAAGGCGTTTTAATGCCTTCAACTTTATAACCACAGATTTTTCCTGTTATTAGTTTTGCATTTGGATTGAGCGTCGCCTTTGCAAAAAACTCTGTAAATGTGACCTGACTATCTATCATTGTTTGCAGGACTGTCTTGTTGTACCCCGTAAGCCATAAAATCACTTCCTGAAGCTCTTCTTCACTTCGATTTTTTCGCTCTATTTTTGCAACGTATAAAGGGTAAATGTCTGCAAAAACCATGCGTGCAATTTGCTCATCTTGTTTTTGTGCGTCTTCCATTTTAAATCCTTACCCTCATCTTCATTGCATATACCGAGCCCGTAGATTAACTCGTTTTTTATTTATTTTTATTGATAAATAGACCATAGCTGAGTTCCTATTTTGGTTCAATTGATTACTGTATTTTTACACAGAATATAGATGTGTTTGATATTGTTTTAATTGCTGTTTTGGAAGGAATTACGGGGGTTGAAGTGGCTTTATTTTAGGTTAAAAGGGCTTTCTCTTCTTAATGCATCGTGTTTCGCAGTTTTTATATATTATGAACAAGGCAATGTCTGCCGCGCCCGTTTTGTCGTTGTTATACCACGCGTCAAATCCCAATAAATCGATTTTATTTTCGACAATTTAACAAAGGGCATATTCAAATGTGCCAGGCAAAATTTACTCAGCGAAATTGATAGGAATGAATTTATTTTTGACAGGATAAGTCAGGCTTATAGTTAGCCATAACAGTTTACCGTGGGTGAATAATATCTATTAGATCACAGTGAATAGATGGATTCAAGGTTAAAAGCAACAAAGAATAGTAGGATACCTTCCTAAAAAGAGTAATTCTACAGCCTCAACTTTTCAATAACGGGCACAGGCACATAGGGCATAATGGCGAAGCCACCCTGCGTGTAGGCGTCCCAGCGAACGAAGTGAGCGAGTTGTTATATGCGTGCCTATTACAACACATGGACGTCGTTGATAGTTGCTGCATAAAATCCATTACCTTGCGGGATAAACTCAAACTCCACGGTTAAATCCGTAATCTCACTATTAGACGGAAGATAAAAACCAAAAATTAGGTTTCCAGATTCGGTTTCAAAGTATTCAGGAAAACATTTGGAAAGGTCTTCATTATGGAATGTTACTGGCGATGTATTGTTGTAATATTCCTGTACAGCAAACATTAATTTGGCTTCAGTCCAAGTTTCTCCGTAGCTGTTTGGACAATCCAATAGTTTCTGGGCTTCGTTGAACTTTTGTAGAGAGAGCAGCCTTAACCAATTCTGACAGTAAGACTTTACATACACTTCTTTGTTTTGCTCAGCGATAGATAGCATGAATTCCTCAAAACCAACATTTTAGTATTTATGCGACACGCTGTTTGTGTTGCATGATCGCTTGTTGGACTGAGCCGCTACCTGCTCGGTGTGTCAGAGTTGGTGTTGTTTATGCTATGGGAATTTGCTTTTTGGAGGCTCTCACTTTCCTCGCTGATTTAATCAGCTAAGCTAGTGTTATGTAAGCTTTCCCTGCATTGCTCAGTGCTTATTATGTATTCATTACACCTAAATTTTCCTTAATAAGCAATTATATTTTTTACACGTACAGGGGCCGCTAGCCTGAGCAGTTAAGCAGGTTAACTCATTGATTTTAAGCAGCTACCTAGCTGCTAACTCGTTCGCTCTACTTTGGTCTCAATGAGCAGTTATCGCTCATAAACGTCTTACTACATTTTTAACATCAAATAGCTTGGTTTGTGCGGGCACTCTTTTAATACGGACTACAACAATAAACCGCTATCCAGAAAGTATTAAATCAAAAAAGATAAGTATGGAATATTAATTTAGGATCTTTATTTAATGCTTTGATTAGGTAAAGCCTAAAAACCAAATTCTATTCCCTATGAAGAGAAGCCTATGAGAAAAACCCAAATTAGGGGCTGCAACGCTATCGCTACAAGCCTTGCCAGATATGGCTCTTAATTCCAGGTTTGTGAAAAATCATTCCAAAACCGAATGAGAAAGAACATATAGCGATCTTTTTTGATCTAAAAAACTGCGATTATCCGCTTAAGTGCAATTTGTCATAAAACTGCAATCAAAATAGGTGATAATTTAAACTCGAACTGTATTTTTTATAATCTAGAAGTTGAAGTAAATGAGCACACCAATGACGCAACTCACATTTGCGTTACAGTCTTTTGAAGATCCCCTATCTGCGGCGATGGGCCACACAATGGAATACGAGCAGTTAACCTTGCAAGCCAGTGCTATGCATGAAATAACGCTGCAATGCGTATTGCCTGACGACGCCCACGAAAACGATATTATTTCGTTGAGCGCAACGTATCCTAGTGCGCGTGATGCACAATATTTTACTGAAAAAACATTGAATAATGCCGATTTAGAACGCGGTTATGTGTATTTAACATTAAGTAAAATTACCCAAAGCCACTGCTTAGTAATGCAATTAATGCTGCATGGCTTAAACACCACTTTAAAAAATAGTTTGCAGTTTGATATGCAAGTAACTGCATTTGAGGCTGGTTATAAAAAACAGCAACAGCTTAAAAGCCAAGTTAAGCCACACGGCGTTAAAAAATACTTTCGTAATATGAGCTCAAGTTTATTTTCGTTTTTTTAATGTGTTGGTATACGAACTTATAAAAGCTTAATCTGCAAAACTTACTTTACCCATAGTAACTCCAGCAATACCCTGCGCAGTGTTATTTAGGTGCTGCTGCTCACCGGCTAGGCACTCGTTGGCTAAAATAGCAAATAACACGGCTTCTTTGGCATCAGGGTTTATGCCTAAATCATCAGTATTTTTAAACGCTTTTATACTTGGGCACAGCGCATTAAGATGCGCCATTAATAACGGGTTATGAATACCGCCACCACTTGCGTACACCACACACTCGTTAGCACTTTGCGCGCATTCATTTAATGCATTTGCAATTGCCGCCGCGCTAAACATATTTAAAGTTGCCATTACATCTTCATGGCTTAAGTGCTGTGTATTTGTTTGCAGCTGAGCAGCATGCAAATACGCTAAATTAAATACCTCAGGCCCCGTTGTTTTAGGCAGCGCAAGCTTAAAAAACGCGTTGCTACACAATGCATTTAATAAGGGTGTATTTACCTTACCGGTTTTTGCTATTTTTGCACCATCATCAAAATGCATGCCTTTAAAATGCCGCTGCACGTATGCATCCATAATGGTATTACCTGGGCCAATGTCGCTACTAAACACGCTACTTGCATCACCGCTTTTAGGTAAAAACGTTAAATTAGCAATCCCCCCCATGTTTAATAAAATACGGTTCTCATTGGGGTTTGCAAAAAATAAGTAATCACCATATACCGCAAGCGGTGCACCTTCGCCCCCTGCTGCTATGTGCTTTTGCCTAAAATCACCAATCGTTGTTATACCGGTAGTAACGGCTATTTGGTCGCTATCGCCAATTTGTAGTGTGCCATTAGTAAAGCTTTTATGATTATGCTGCGACTGTGGGCAGTGGTAAATTGTTTGCCCATGGCTGGCTATTACATCAATACTTGCCGGATTTACCTGCCAAGTATGTAAGCACTGATTAACCATATCGCCATGGAGTTTACCAACCCACGGGTGCAGTAAGGTTACTAATTCTAAATCGCACTCTCGTTTAGCAAATACCTGCTTTATTTTAGTTTTATACTCGTTGTTATACTCAACGGTGGTAAAATTTAAAACTTCAATTTGAGTATTTATACCCGCCCCCGTTACTTTACACAGTGCTACATCGAGCCCATCTAGCGAGGTACCGCTCATTAAACCTATAATTAAACGGCTTGGCTTTTGGGCGCTATTATAAAGGGCGGCTATGTGTGGGTGCATAAAGGTATCTTAAACAGGTATCATATTTTGCTTATATTAGAGTACTTTAAAACAAAGTTATAGGCGTAAACGGTTAATCTTTGAGATTGTGCAATCCCTAATTGCTTGCTAAGTTGGCTCACATGCAAAAGACACTTAATTAAAACAATGATCACCCTAAGAGACTTTAAACCACAAGACGCGCCACACATTATTAATACACTAAATGATGAACATGTTACGCGTTTTCTATCGTCTAAAATTCCGTTTCCGTATACGCAAGCCGACGCGGATTGGTGGATAAACCAAGGCTCTAAAAACGGCATTATTAAGGCCATTATTGTAAATGAGCAATTTGCAGGGTGCATTGGCATAACGCCCGGAGAGTTTGAGTACAACCGCAGTGGCGAAATAGGCTATTGGCTTAATAGCCACTTTTGGGGGCAAGGAGTAATAACTCACGCAATTACACAAATTTGCGATGATGCATTTAAAAGCTCAAACCTAAACCGCATTTTTGGCGCTGTATTTACTGGCAATACAGGCTCTATAAAGGCACTGACTAAATGCGGCTTTGAAGCCGAAGCCATACTAAAACAAGCTATTTATAAAGATGGTGTATTTTACGATAGCCATATTTTTAGCAAGCTAAAATAAACCATTTAGAATAAATACTCTGTAAAGGTTGAATTAACAGCCCCCCGCCCAAAACTCCTGTTATAAGGTACAAATTTGTACATATTTATACTACTTAGCGCGCATTATTGTTTATGCCAATCAGGTTATTAAACGCATAAACATTCGTTAAGTGGGTTAACCCAAAAGGAGATTTTTATGTCTGCGACTAGTCGTCAACTTACTTTAGCATCACGCCCACATGGCGCCCCTACCGATGAAAACTTTGAACTTAAAACAGTAGAGTTACCAGCGCTTAAAGATGGCGAGGTGCTGCTGCGCACTATTTACCTATCACTTGACCCATACATGCGTGGCCGCATGAGCGATGCAAAGTCGTATGCCGATCCGGTCAATGTAGGCGATGTAATGGTAGGCGCTACCGTATGCCAAGTAGAAGAGTCTAAAAACGATAAATTTAGCGAAGGTGAATGGGTACTTGCCTACACCGGTTGGCAAGACTACGCCATCACTAACGGCGAAGGCTTAATGCAATTAGGTAAAGAGCCAGAGAATCCTTCGTACGCACTCGGTATTATGGGTATGCCAGGATTTACAGCCTACATGGGTTTACTTGATATTGGCGCACCTAAAGAAGGCGAAACGGTAGTAGTAGCCGCAGCAACGGGGCCCGTTGGTGCAACAGTTGGTCAAATAGCTAAAATTAAAGGCTGTAAAGTGGTAGGCGTTGCTGGTGGCAGCGAAAAATGTGCCCATGCCGTTGAAAAGCTAGGCTTTGATGCCTGTATTGACCACAAAGCCGATGACTTTGCAGAGCAACTAGAAAAAGCGTGTGATAACGGCATAGATGTTTATTACGAAAATGTGGGCGGCAAAGTGTTTGACGCCGTATTACCCCTACTTAATACCGCAGCACGTGTACCGCTGTGTGGTTTAGTATCGCAGTATAACGCAACAAGCTTACCAGAGGGGCCTGATCGTATGGGTATGCTAATGGGGCAATTGCTTACTAAGCGTATTAAAATGCAAGGCTTTATAATTTTTGACGATTACGGCCACCGCTACGACGAATTTGCACAAGACATGCAAAAATGGCTACGCGATGGCAAAGTACAATACCGCGAGCACATGGTAGAAGGTATAGAAAACACCATAAGCGCATTTAACGACATGCTTAGTGGTAAAAACTTTGGCAAAACCGTTGTTAAAATTAACGAGCCTCTTTAAATTTTACAAAGCGTTACTGCACATGCAGTAACGCCAACAAGGACTGACATGATAAAACTACACCATTTAAATAAATCGCGTTCTAAACGTATTATTTGGCTTTTAGAAGAGCTTGATGTTGATTACGAAATTGTTGCCTACCAGCGCAATACAGAAACCTTCTTAGCCCCTGACGAACTAAAAAAAGTGCACCAACTAGGTAAGTCGCCAGTGATTGAAGACGATGGCCTAATTGTTACCGAATCTGGCGCCATTACCGATTACCTAATTACTAAGTACGGTAACGGAAAATTTGCGCCAAATGCTGGCACTGCTGAATATGTAGATTATCAGCAATGGCTACACTTTGCTGAAAGCTCAGCTATTTTACCGCTATTACTTAAAATGTTTGTTTTAAAAGATGGCGCTAAAACAACCTTTTTAGAAAATTACGCCGACGCAGAAACCGTAAAAGTAATTAGCTACTTTAACGACCGACTACAAGGTAAGCGTTACTTAGTAGGCGACACCCTTACCGGTGCCGATATTATGATGTCGTTTATTGTAGAAATAGTTAAAAACTCAGGCCAGCTTGCGCACTTTAAACACCTTGTAAAGTACGATGAGCAATTACAAAGCCACGAAAAGTTTCATACTGCTAATGAGTTAGAAGCTAAATACGATTAAGTACAAAACACAGATAAACCAAAGGGGCTTTTAAGCCCCTTTTTTAATGCATCTGCTTTAATAATTCCCAACCAATGCACTCCTTCCAATAAATTTTGTAAAATAAATTAACAATTACCGGTCTATTATTGCTTAAATGCGCTTTTTTTGGTGCATAATATTCTTATTATTATAAATACCTCATTAATCACCTTGGTTAGTGTTTAAATTGGAAAATAACTATGACCATAAATATGCGCTTAGTAACGGGCTTTGGCATTATTTTAGCTATGATGCTTATGTTAACTGTAATTGGTATATCGCGGGTAAGCCTTATTAATAGCAACATAACGCATATGACCGACGTAAACTCGGTAAAGCAGCGCTACGCAATTAACTTTAGAGGTAGCGTACACGACCGTGCTATAGCACTTAGAGATGTAGTATTAATAACCGAGCAAAGCACTTTAAATACAGTGTTAACTGATATACAAGAGCTCGATGCATTTTATCAAACCTCAAGCCGCGCTATGCGTGCTTTAGTGAGTGAAATGAGCAGCGAAGAACGCGCTTTAATTAATAAAATAAACCAAATTGAGCAACAAACCCAACCGTATATTGAAGATGTTATTAATGCTAAAAATAGCGAGAACTTAAACGAGGCGTCGCGTATTTTGTTAACCGATGCCCGCCCTGCATTTACGCTTTGGTTAAACACTATAAACCAGTTTATAGATTTACAAGAGCAAGCAAATCAGGCCACAACCGTTGAAACCCGCGAAGTAGCTAGTTCCTTTGAAGTATGGATGATTGCGCTTACTGCGCTTGCTATTTTAATTGGTGCAAGCGTGGCGTACGTAATTAGTTTGCGTATAAGAGATTCTGTAGGTGGTGAGCCACAAGAGGCCGCTAAAGTAATAGCCCTAATCTCACAAGGCGATTTAACTGCAAATGTAGATTCGTGCTGCCCAAATAGCATGATGGCCTCAGTAGCCGTTATGCAAAGTAAATTAAAAACTATTGTAGATAGCATTATTAATTCATCTGATGAGCTCTCTACTCACTCGGCAAGTGTTGCCTCTGGCTCGCAACAAGCACTTAGCGCAGCCGATGCACAGGTTACCTACACAAACTCTGCAGTAAGTAGCTTAGAAGACATGATCCGCAGTATAAACGCAGTTGCAGGCTCTGTTAAACAAACAGAAGATAACTCAAAAGTAACTGCACAATTATCGCAGCAAGGTAGTATTGCAGTGCAAAAGGTGGCAGCCGAAATTGAGCAAATTTCAGTAACGGTTAAAGCCACCGTAAATCAAGTAAATGTGCTGCAAGAACATGTAAAACACATTGGCGATATTTTAAGTGTGATCCGCAGTATTTCAGATCAAACTAATTTATTAGCACTTAATGCAGCAATAGAAGCAGCAAGAGCGGGTGAGTCTGGCCGAGGCTTTGCTGTTGTAGCTGACGAAGTAAGGCAGCTTGCCCAACGCACTGGCGATGCCACCGGCGATATTGAAAAAATGATTTTACAGGTGCAAGAAAACACGCAAGCGTCGGTAAGTGCAATGGAAACCACCGTACCACAGGTAGAAAATGGCTTAACTCTAACCCACGAGGCAAATGAGCTGCTTAACCAAATACAACAACAAGCCAACGACTCATTAAGTAACGTGCTTGAAATTGTAGAAGCCACATCAAACCAAGTAGCAACCGTTGCACAAATTAGTTCAGGCGTTGAAGAAATTGCCAATATGTCGCAAGAAACCAGCCAATCGCTTAATAACAATGCGCAAAAAGCCGTTGCATTAGCCGACCTTTCAACAACACTAAAACAATACATTAGTTACTTTAAAGTGAAGTAATTTTTTAACGCAAATAACAAAGGGGCTTTAAAGCCCCTTTTTTTGTACGTATGTTTTTATTATGCCAATCCACATAATTAAGTGATCTATTTTGAGGATGGATAAACGTGTTGATAGCAAGGCAAAAAATTCGCTATTTAGTTGTTCTAAATGAGAATTTTTTAACGCAGATAGTGGCACGTTTAGCCCCTGAAAACGATTAAGTATTATTACGGGTTGGTATTAAATACCCGCTATTTCGCGCTCAGTAATACACTCGTTTGAGGCCATTTCGAACTCGCGGCACGTAAGTGGGCGGTTTTCGTAAATGGTACACATTAGGGTATTACGGTCAAGTGCTTGGCACCAGCCATCGTCACCACGTTTCATTACTTCGCTGCCCCACTTGTCGTAATCAATGTACTGAAAAGGCACGCCGGTGTCGGTCACTATGCGTACTTCTAATTGGCAGCAACAGGCTTGGCAATTAGCACAGGTTACAGGCTCTGGGGTAGTAGAGATATTTTCAACGGGAATAACAATATGAGGCATAGTGGCTTACTTTTTTGAATAAGCCACTAGGATACAGTAACTAGTTTAACGTGCTAGTAGTTTTGCTTTTATATCGCTGTAACGCATTTGCTCGCAAAGCGCAAAGCCGCTGAGTTGGCGTACTTTATTACGAGCAAATAATGGCACGCTCATGCCCGCTAAAAAGCGGCATTGGGTTTCAATACCTACATTATGAATACCTTTTGTTGCCATATGCGCTAAAAATTCATCCACTTTTTGATAAATTACTTGCTCGGCAATGTGAGCAGGCTCTATTGAATACTCAAGCTTTACCGCATTACCACGGCATACACTGCAATGCCCGCATTGCGCTGGCGCATTTTGATCATCAAAATAACGCGCTAAGTTATAGCTTAAGCAGCTTTGTAGCTCAAAAAAGCGTACAAGTGCAGCTATACGTTTAATTTCGGCTTGTTCTTTTTCGCTAAAGTAGCTGTGTAATTGCTTTGCAAGTTCAGGGTTGTTTATAACCTCGCTATGCACTTTGTAAACTTGGGTAATACGTTTGGTTTCAAGGGTTATTAGGTTTTTTTCGGCTAGGTAGTCAAGCGCGGCTACTACGCGTTTACGGTCAACCTGCGCGGCTTGTGTGAGGGTGTCAAAATTAAGCGTGCCCCATATTTTTTTAAAATCGGTATGGCTAAATATTTGCGTTAAAAAGGCTTGGCGCTGCTCGTCAAACTGGCTAAGTAGCTCGTTTTTATCTACCAAAAACTTGTATTTAAAATCGGCGTAATAGGCATACTGCGGCGTTATTGCGCCTTGCATTTCTAGTTGTACCAGTAAGGTTTTTAGCGCTAGCTGCCTAATATTACTTTCGCTCGATAAGCTGTATTCTTGCATTTCCCATTGCTGCGGCTGAGCTTTAATATCGTTAATTACGTATTCAATGCCGCTAAGCTCAGGGGTATCGCCGTACACAAAGTTTTCAACCGTATTCAGCCCATCTAAATTAGCAAGGGTGTAGCAGTTTGATGGGTTACCATCGCGCCCTGCTCGGCCAATTTCTTGGCTGTAGTTTTCAATTGATTTTGGTAAATCGTAATGTATAACAAAACGAATATCTGATTTATCAACGCCCATACCAAAGGCTATTGTTGCTACTACTACGTTAATTTTACCCGCCATAAAATCATCTTGAATTTGCCAGCGTAGTGTATCTTCAAGCCCCGCATGGTACGCAACCGCCTGTATACCTTGCGCACTTAGCGTATTGGCCACTTGCTCAGCACTTTGCTGAAGCGTTACATACACAATACCTGGGCCATTTTGCGCACGCACTATCTTTGTAAGCTCAGTGTTTTTATCTGCCGTTTTTACACTTAATACGCTTAAATCGAGGTTAGCGCGGTAAAAACCCGTTTGAACAATACACTCTGGGGCAATATTAAAACGCTCGCTCATATCGCGTTTTACTTTTTTAGTGGCTGTGGCGGTAAGTAATAATACCAGTGGAATATTTAGCTCTTCGCGGTAACGTGGCAATTTAAGGTAGTCGGGTCTAAAGTTATGGCCCCATTCAGATATACAGTGCGCTTCGTCTACCACCAGCATAGACAGCGCAACTTGGCTGATAAACTCTCTAAAACGCTCGTTTTTAAAACGCTCAACCGACACCATTAATACTTTAATTTTACCATTTCGCACATCATTCATTACCGTGCTGCTTTGCATTTGGTCTTGGCTTGAATCAAGGCTTGCCGCGTAAATACCTTTGCTATTTAAAAAGCTAATTTGATCTTTCATCAATGCAAGTAAAGGCGACACCACCAAGGTTAAGTTTGGTAAATGCATAGCCGTTAGCTGATAACACAACGACTTACCCGACCCCGTAGGAAATATAGCCAGAGATGATTGCCCATTTAAAAGCTGCTCAATGGTTTGCTGTTGCCCTGCTCTAAATTGGCTAAAACCAAAATGTTGCTCAAGTGATGTAATTAATGGCGAGGTCATAAATAATCCTTTTCGGTGTTTTTAACAGCAATTTAACTGCACAGCTAAACGATAAGAAAATGAGTATAACTTATATGCCTTTATTCAGCATTTTTTGCTGACATAGTCGTTATTTAGGCGCAAAATACACTGTAGATGCTCAACAACTTTCAAAGCAGACTTAATTTTATACCCAAGTAATTTTTAACCAGAATAAGCAGATTATTTGGGTATATTATTTTTACGGGGCATTGCTATGAATATAACTAAACCTAAAATCGTCGTTATTGGCGGTGGCGCAGGCGGACTAGAGCTGGCAACACAATTAGGGCATAAACTAGGGAAGAAAAAACAAGCAGAAATTCTTTTAATTGATAAAAACCGCACCCACATATGGAAGCCGTTACTACACGAAGTAGCGACCGGCTCTATTGACCCCGATTTAGATGGCGTTGTGTATTCAGCTCACGCTGCAAAGCATCATTATAATTTTCAGCTTGGTACATTTTGCGACATAGACCAAAGCAATAAAACCATCACCCTCGCGCCGCATCTTGATGAATTAGGCCACACTATTTTGCCAAAGCGTAGCGTACGCTACGACCACCTTGTTATTGCTATTGGCAGTGTAAGTAACGACTTTAATACCCCAGGCATAAAAGATCATTGCTACTTTTTAGACTCAAACCAGCAAGCTGAGCGTTTTCAACATTCATTACTCGACAGCTTTACTCGCCTGCACCAAGACGACAACCAACAGCAATCATTAAATATTGCCATTGTGGGCGGCGGCGCAACCGGCGTTGAACTCTCGGCAGAGCTTTACCATGTATCTGAATTACTTAAGCTTTACGGCCTTACAAATATGTCGTCTAAGCGTTTACATATTCATTTAATAGAAGCAGGGCCACGTATTTTGCCCGCTCTACCCGAGCGCATAGCCGATAGCGCAAAACGCGAGTTATTAAAACTTGGCGTAAATGTACGAGAGCAAACTTTGGTAAAAGAAGCCACCGAGCAAGGGTTTATAACAAAAGACGAAGAACACATAGACGCCGATATAATGGTATGGGCTGCCGGTGTAAAAGCACCAGACTTTATTAAAGATTTAGGTATTTTTGAGCTTACCCGTAGCAACCAAATTCAAGTAAACGAGTTTTTACAAAGCACCGTAGATGAAAGCATTTTTGTACTTGGCGATTGCTGCGCCTTTACCCAAGAAGACGGAAAGCTCGTTCCACCGCGCGCGCAATCGGCGCATCAAATGGCGCTATGTGTAGAAAAAAACCTCATTGCCACGTTAAAACAACAGCCATTGTGCGGCTTTAAATATAGCGACCATGGTTCACTGGTAAACTTATCGCGCTACAGCACCGTAGGTAATTTAATGGGTAATTTAACCAGCAACACCTTTTTTATAGAGGGTAAAATTGCTCGTTTTATGTATATATCGCTGTATCGCATGCACCAGCGCGCCATACACGGCAGCGCAAAAACCTTTGCATTATGGATTAGCGAAAAAGTACTGCGCGTAGTACGCCCTAAAATGAAACTGCACTAGTACATAAACAGTAGCTAAATAGTAAAAAAGCTTTAATAGGTAATGTAAATTATCTTTTAGAGCTTTTTGCATTGTGCGTATCTAAAATAGTACCATGCGGTTAGATGTAATTGTAATTCAAGGGATTGACGCTAATGAAAAAAGTACTTTTTGGAATTGTAATAACCACTGCTTTGGCTGTTTATTTTTTTCAAACCCAACCGCACACTGTAGCTGTAGAGCAAGCAGAACAAGTGAAACCAACCATCACTGAGACCAGTGTAGTTAATAAGAAGCAGCCAAAGGAGGACTCACCCCTACAGGTAGTTAATAAACTAAAAAAACAGATTAGCCTGTGTAGAGATCAGTCACAACAACAAAGCAATAAAGTACAAACATTGAATCAGTCGCTTGTTTCATTTTTTGAAAGTGAGCTTAAAAAAGGGACATCGGTATCCGCGCTTTTAAAGTATTCAAAGTTATCAAAACTTAATCAGCGTACTTACATTGCTCTTTTAAAAGATGCCATTGTTGCTGAGCAAGAGCAGCAGTTTAATATTACTCACTCTTTAAACGAGTTAGCTAATTGGCAAGGTATTGAGGCCATTGGGGGCTTCACCAATGATAAAGTAAAAGACATGATTCAACAGCTTGGAGATAATAAGCATAGCCCTCCAGGACTTACTCTGAGTGTACCCCTTGATGAAAATGTACAAAAAGAAACCCTTTATGCTTTATTAAACAACACAGATACATTTACCACTTACTCTAAAACGTTTATTAAACTTGAAGGCAGTGAGGTTATTTCCCCAGCAACATTGTTTGTGCTTAATGCAAATAAATTTACGCCAAAAGAGTTTGAGCAGGCAATTTCATCTAACCAATTTACAGTGAATGAAGTGGCTACCGCTATAAAAAACGATATTCCAAATGAGTATATTATTGCGCTTTTACAGCAAGTTCCCGTGCTAGATGCCATGCCGTTATACGAAAAAAACACTGTTTTATATAACTTAGCCGATATTGCGGTCAGTAAATTTAATTTACCCCTTGTAAAAGCACTGCAAACAAAAGGGATTACGCCAACCAATGAGCCTGGTTTATTTACAGGGTTAGACGTGGCTATTGTAAACCTGCCTAAAAGCGGTAACTTAACCCTAGCCCCATTAGACACTAAGCACACCCAGCTTTTGGACTATCTTAAAAAGCGTGGTTACAAAGCACATAGCCGCAATGCGAATGACGACCTAAATGGCAAAGGGGTATTTTTTGTAAGCGATTTTATTTACCAGCAAGGGGCCTATATTAATAAGCAGGACAACCCAGCGCAATACGCTTATTTTAGCCCGGTAGGGAGAATAAGTGACGTAGAATTACCTAAAGTAAAAACTAGTGATGACTCAGACATAGCTACATTTTTAATAGATATAGAACAACAAAAAAATGAGCTACAAGCGCGTAGTAACAATTGTAATGATCTACATAAAGAGTTAGAAACCGCCGAACAGTTAGTTGGAATAAGGCAAGCTTATAACCAAGTATGGAATGCAAATGAAGAGCACGGTGATCAAAGCGCAGCTGTTTTGCACACAATAGACCCAGTGTTAGTTAACTACTGGTTTACTTCACTAAACAATAAGTATTCATACGATAGAAGCCAAAGCGCATTTAGCGAATTATTATCTAAAGAGAAATACCAAAAAGCGTATGAGTACAGCCTCAGTACAGTATTAACTCAAGCCGAAACGGATACGCTTTTTTCTTTATTACTGTTAAAGCCTGATGATTTAATAACTCTTTGGCAAAGCCGAGTTGAACCTAAGCCACCGAGTGATTTACTACGATTGAGCAGTCTTCCACTTAGCCAATGGCAAAAACTAAAACAAGCTGGTTTTGATTTTTCGATTACCGATATACATGGGCGAGACGTTTATACACAAGCTGCATCGTCTTCTGTCGAGGCAGTGCAATTTTTAATTGATAATAAAATACCGACTGTTCCCAGTAAGCTTGGTGTAGATATACTCGACTTAGCACTAGAGCAAAGTTATACAAAAGGTGAGTTAAGCCCAATGATTCCTTTAGCTTTACAGCTTGTGGAAAAATTTGAGCCAAACCACTTAGCCCGCGTTGCCAGATTAAAAATGTTTTACCCTGATGTTTATCAACAGATAATTCAGCTAAACCCAGCGCTTAAGCCTGCCCAAGGCACAGAGCTAAATCATTATATGTTTGATAATCACTAAATAACCCGCTAAGCACGCTAACGCCACTTAGCGTGCTATTTAACCAAATTAATGTCTTTAATATTTAACATTGCCTGTGTAGAGTATTTAAAACAATTAAAGGATTAGGGCTATGACGGGTAAAACGCTAATTTTTAATTTTGATGGTACTGGGGGCGAGCCTCGCGATGCAGAGCAATTTAGCTCAGACCATTTTAAAGAAGACAGTAGTATTTCTAATATTCTTAAGCTGCATTTATTATTAGGCGGCAAACTCAATGACTCCCCCACCACCCCATTTACAAACCAGCTTAGTTTTTATTATCAAGGTATTGGCACTAAAGGTAGCCGCTTAAAACGTATTTTAAACCAAACTTTAGCACCACGCGGTGACGATGTTGCCAGTATTTTAAATCAGGCCATGAGTGATTTTAAAACGCATTACCAAATGGGCGATACCCTTTTACTTACCGGTTTTAGCCGAGGCGGCGCACTTGCTAGGCGTTTTGCAAAAATCCTAGAGCCGTTAATTAGTGATAATGTTTACGTATGTGTATTTGATACCGTGGCCTCAATTGGTTTATCAAAAGTTAGTAAAGCAACGCGCGGTGCCGAGCATGTAATATTTGAAAACCACACCATTGCTAATAATATTTCGCAAGCGCTGCACTGTGTTGCGCTTGATGAAAAACGCCGTGCGTTTGAACCCACCTTAATGAACCATCAAAATAATATTACCGAACTTTGGTTTGCAGGGGCGCATTCCGACATTGGCGGCGGTTATTACCGCGATGGCCTAGCTGATATTTGCCTGCGCTATGCGCTTGAATGGTTGATTGAGCAACCACTTAATATATCGCTATTAACCAGCCACGATATTGACTACGAAACCTTATTGCCTGGTAGTAAATTAGTCGACCAAGATGATGTAACCGTAACGCCCGATCCTCTGGCTTTAAGCCATCAGCAAAATTACTTTTGGTTTAATCCCTTTTTTAAATTGGTAGATAGGGAGTGCTATGTACTTATTGATAACGAAGCCAGCAACTTAGAACCTCATATACATCAAAGCGTAGCTACACGAATTAATAAACTCACTAGTTATCGCCCAGAATCGCTTAAAAACCTGCATTACAAAATTAGGTATAACGATAACAGCACATTAAGCTTTACTGGTTTAAGCCAGCACATTGCCCTTGAAAACCAAAACATGAGCGTATTACACGTTTCGCAAAGCCAAGATGTGATGGTGTTTGCCAGCGAGGCACATAACAATACAGGGCTTATGTTAGTTAAAGGCGCAACCTATCAGTTTGAACCCTACCCTAATCAATTTTGGTATGACGACGGCATAAAATGTAGTGCAAGTGGCTGGCATCGCGATAATGTGCAACTAGGGGTTAAAGAAATCCCCATGGCATTACTTGAACCATTTAGGCGACTTCCAAGCGCTCAGTGGTTTTCTTTGGTTGGCGCAATTAACAATAACGACGAATATTTATTTGAAATAGCCAATGGCACTACAGTGACTGTTGCTAAATCAGGTGAATTTAGCCCCTTTGCCAATGATTTAAGCCGCTTTTACGGCGCCAATGCCGGAAAAATAAAAGTAAAAGTAACCCGCATAAGTTAAGTGGGGTGTAAACACGCAGCTTGATGACGTTTAAAAGCAACGCTTTTACCTAGGTATAAAGTGATTGTTTCACCACAGAGATGCGAAGGAGAATACCTGGAAAAGTGACTAAACGCTACGGGTGCTTTCTCTTTGTAGCGCGATGCGCCTCGGTGTACTCGGTGGTGGAATTAATGAGAAGCTGCGCTTCTAACGTGAGCAAGCTCGACGTCTACAAGCGCGATATAAAATAGCGCCTACATTGAGCCTTAACAGCAGAGCTGAATGATCCCTGTAGACGCGCAGCTTGCTGGCGTTTTAAAAGCAACGCTTTTACCTAGGTGCTTGCCCACTTAATTTGAAGCGGCTAAGTCCGCTTCAGCATCGGCAAGCATGGCAAACTCTTCATCTGCACTTTTAGCGACTAAATGCTTAGCACTGTAGCCAAAGTAATATGCCGCACCAATCACAAATAGCACTACTGTGTATAAAAATGCACGAGGGTCAAACGCATACACACCCGTTAATGCAATAAGCGATAATACTAACGCAATACCCGATGTAACCACGCCACCTGGCGTTTTATAAGGGCGAGCTAAATTAGGCTGCTTAATACGTAACATAATATGGCTCAGCGCCATTAACGCATACGATACCGTTGCACCTACCACCGCCATGGCTAGCATTAAATCGCCCTCGCCACTCAGTGAGGCAATAAACCCAAAAATAGCGGGTACAATTAACGCACGCGCTGGTACTTTGCGCTCTGTAGTAATTGATAACGAACGCGGTAAATAGCCCGCACGCGAAAGCGCAAACACTAAACGGCTATAACCATAAATAATCGAGAAAAACGACGCGACCAATCCCGCTAAGCCTAAAATATTTACCACAGTGGCTAAGCTTGTATTGCCCGTGGCGTTAAGCGCATCAACTAAAGGCACTGCACTTGCGCCCATTGCGTTTGCACCACCAGCAGCGGGAACTAATACCACAACAAGTAAAGCGGTAAATAACAAAAATAACATAGCGCCAATAATGCCTTTAGGTACATCTTTAGCCGGATTTTTAGCTTCTTCTGCTGCAAGCGGCACGCCTTCTACGGCTAAAAATAACCACATAGCAAAAGGCAATGCAGCCCATACACCATACCAACCAAGTGGTAAAAATTCATTTGCACCTGCGGAATTAGTTACCGCAACATCAAATAAATTAGTCGCGTCAAAATTAGCAATTAACGCCACGGCAGTGGCAATAATAGCCAATACTGCTAAGCCACTTATCACCATCATCACTTTTAAGGCCTCACCCACACCCGCTAAGTGAATACCTACAAACGTTAAATAAAACAATGCATATACCCACGGGCCATTAAAACCCGTTAATGCCTCAACCGCCGAGCCAATAAATATAACAATAGCCGCAGGAGCTAATGCATATTCAATTAATACCGCAAGGCCGGTTAAATAACCGCCTGCCGGTCCCATTGCTTGACGCGCAAAACTATAACCGCCACCGGCTGCTGGAATAGCAGCCGACATTTCAGAAAGCGATAGCACCAACGTTAAATACATTATTGCCATTAACACGGCAGCAATTGCAAAGCCGCCCCAGCCGGCTTCGGCTATGCCAAAGTTCCAGCCTGCAAAGTCGCCCGAAATTACATACGACACCCCTAGCCCTGCAAGCAATAACCACCCCGCAGTGCCACTTTTTAACTGCCTTTGTGCAAGATACTCTTTATTGTTATTAGACATGTTGACCTCTTTTTATGGTTTTATTCTGCGATTAAAAAATTAGTTGTTTGAACCTGATGCTCTATTACATCGTCCTGTGTTCTGTCTTTTAAATTAACCCCTGTAAGCCCAAGCTTTTTAGCCTCTTGTAGTAAATACACAGCTCTGCGCGCCGCTTCAAAGTAACTAAGCCCTGCTGGGCGAATATTAGAGATACAATTACGACAGGCATCGTTAAGCCCCGTTTTTGGCGCCCATGTTAAATAAAGACCAAGGCTGTCGGGAGAGCTAAGCCCCGGGCGCTCACCAATGAGTACCATTACTACTTGCGCATTTAGCAGCTCGCCAATGTCATCACCAATCGCTACGCGGCCTTGCTCTACAAGGGTCACAGGCGCTAATTTATAAGGCATTGAATTGCTATGTAGTTGGTTAAGCAGCTCGCTAATAAACGGCGCAGCATTTTTTTGTACCGCCAACGATGAAAGCCCATCGACTATCACAATGGCTAAATCGTATTGCGCTTGCGCTCTGCTTTGCTTACTTTGCATTGTGTTTAAAAGCGTTGTACGCCCTGCTTGGTTTAGCTTTCGGCCTAAATCGGGGCGCTGTAAATAAGTAACCCGATCAACAGCCTCACTGTGTACATTTAGTGGTTTTTCACCCTTGCTAAGCGCATCAATACCACTGAGCGCTTTTATCATTTCGTTAATATCTAACGGAAAGTTAACCGCATCGCGCGCCTGAGCATGCGATAACTGAAACGCTAACATTTCGGCTGTAGGTAAGCTTATACCCGCTCGGCCAAGGCCAATTCGGGCATCGGTAAAGCGGCGTAAATCGCTCCATGGGTTTTCAACCACTTTGCCGTTATCGTGAGCGCTGCTGCTTTGTGTGTTTATGCTTTTAACCGCTTTCATTACATCCCTCCTTGTACTGCTTTTAATGGCTTAGCAAAGGCAGTTGGTAAGGTATTTGATAAAATAGTTTCTGCGGTATTTTCCATAATTTTCATTTTGCTAAGCCACGCTTCAAACTCGGGAGCTGGGCGCGAGCCTAAAACCCGGCGCACATAGAGCGCATCATGAAATGAGGTCGTTTGGTAATTAAGCATAATATCGTCCGAGCCCGGGATACCCATTACAAATGAGCAACCCGCCACACCTAGTAACGTAAGTAAGTTATCCATATCGTTTTGGTCAGCTTCGGCGTGGTTGGTGTAACACACATCACACCCCATAGGTATGCCCAAGAGCTTGGCGCAAAAGTGATCTTCAAGCCCTGCGCGGGTAATTTCTTTACCATCAAATAAATACTCAGGGCCAATAAACCCTACAACGGTATTAACTAATAAAGGGTTAAACTTACGCGCTACAGCATAGGCACGCGCCTCACAGGTTTGTTGGTCAAGCTCATGATGTGCATTAGCCGAAAGCGAGCTGCCTTGCCCTGTTTCAAAATACATAACATTATTTCCAACCGTGCCACGTTTTAAGCTCTGCGCAGCATCTTGCGCCTCAGCTAGCGTATTTAAATTAAAGCCAAAGCTTGAATTAGTGGCCTCTGTACCGCCAATAGACTGAAAAACCAAATCAACCGGCGCGCCTGCTTCTATACATTCTATAGTGTTGGTTACATGGGTAAGCACACAGCTTTGTGTTGGAATTTCGTATTTTTGAATTACATCATCCATCAGCGTCATTAATTTAATGGCTTGCGCTACGTTGTCGGTGGCAGGGTTAATTCCTATAACCGCATCGCCATTGCCGTATAAAAGGCCATCGAGCATACAGGCGGCTATACCATTTATGTCATCAGTTGGATGGTTAGGTTGCAAGCGGGTAGATAAATGCCCAGGCAGCCCTATGGTGTTTCTAAACGCGCTTTTAACGTGGCACTTTTTAGCAACTAAAATAAGATCCTGATTACGCATTATTTTGCTCACCGCAGCGGCCATTTCAGGGGTAATGGCCTGCCTAACATTTGCAAGAACCGCAGGCGTTGCAAAATCACTTAATAACCAGTTTCTAAAATCTCCCACGGTTAAGTGCGATATAAGCTTAAAAGCGTTTGCATCATGCTCATCAATAATAAGGCGTGTAATTTCGTCTTGTTCGTAGGGAATAAGTACATCATTTAAAAATGCTTTTAGTGGTACTTCGGCTAATGTCATTTGTGCTACAGCACGTTCTTGCGCCGATTGTGCAATCACTCCGGCTAATCTATCACCCGAGCGCTGCGGCGTAGCTTTAGCCATTAACTGCGCTAAACTCTTGAATTTATAAGTATGTGTTCCTAACGTATAACTGTACGTATGCCCCATGATTTACTCCGCATAACTCATATTACAAGCCTTGGTATAGGTCTTGCTTCGTACAAGCTATAAATCAATTTTGAATAGTCACAAAGGAGCTTAATTTATACCAAGTGACTATCGAATTTTGGCAAATCAGGTTTTATTATTTCATTTCAGTAAGTTGCAGCCTTTATTTGGCGCTAACTTAAACTAAAAATATGTTTACTTTAAAAGAGCATCACCTATATGGCGCAGCAAGGCAGCAATAATGCACCACAAAAGAGCAAGGTATATACTCACGATATTGACGAGCAAGCTCACAACCTAACTCAATGGCAGCAAAAGTATGACCAGGTAAGCGATGGACGCTTTTATGGCTATATAGAAGGTGTTAATTACAGTAATATTCATGCCTTTAAAGAGTACACCGAGCGCTCACTTCGCCAGCAATGCAATATAGCGCCTAACTCTATTTGGCTTGGGATACCGAGTCAGTTGCAGCAAAGTAAAATTAATGGCCTTGATGTAGCGGATAATCAATTTATGTGCCGTACCAGCAACAGCGACTTTGAACTAATTACCCCTGAACGATTTGATATTTACGGTTTGGTTGTTAATTGGCATTCAATTGAGTACATGGCGCAGTTACAGGGCGTAACAATCAAAAACCTGTCATCTGCACAGTCTGCTCGTTTGTCGGTAAGTGACTCATCGCTGCAAACGGCAAGGCAAATTATTAACAGTATGGTTGTAAATAAAGGTTTTGGGCTTAGGCCTGAGTCTCAGCAAGATATGCTTAGTATGCTAGCACTACATTTATTGCAAGCCGATAACCCGCAGCAAAACATAGCCCCAAGTTACAGACACCGTAAAGCAGTGGTCGATAAAGTAAAAGAGTACGTCGCAGCCAACCCACAAAAAACAATTACTATAACTGAGCTTTGCGAGCTTACTTTTGTTAGTAGGCGTACGTTGCAATACAGTTTCGAAAGCATTTTAGGCATTAACCCGCTTAGGTTTTTACGTTTAACCCGTTTAAATAACGTAAGGCGGGAGCTTAAAGTGGTTGGTCAAACTAAGCCAATTTCAACTATAGCTGCCAACTGGGGGTTTTGGCATGCAGGGCAATTTACTAAAGATTACACGCAGTTATTTGGCGAAAACCCCTCTCAAACCATTGCAAATAATTTAAAAGAAGGTGACTTAGATTATTAGATGCTACGCACCTCGGTGGTGATATACAAATAACTTATACCAATTTACTTTGGCTGCTCATTTTCTTCTCTATCCCTTCTCTTTGTGCATTTTTGTATTAAAGATCAATAAATCACAAAGAGGTTTAGAGGCGCTTCGCTTTAAGAGAAGTAACTAACATTTTGCGCGAGCAAGCGTAGCGCCTACAAAGTTAACACCGAGGTAAACTACCTTGTAGACGCGCAGCTTGCTGGCGTTTAAAAGCAACGCTTTAACCTAGGCATAAAGTGATCGTTTCACCACAGAGATGCGAAGGAGAATACCTGGAAAAGTGACTAAACGTTACGCGTGTTTCTCTGTGTAGCGCGAAGCGCCTCAGTGTCCTCGGTGGTGGAATTAATGAGAAGCTGCGCTTCTAACGTGAGCAAGCTCGACGCCTACAAGCGCGATATAAAATCGCGGCTACGGCTTACATTCCACGCCAGTGTAAAATTTAATCTTGTAGACGCGCAGCTTGCTGGCGTTTTAAAAGCAACGCTTTTACCTAGGTATAAAGTGATTGTTTCACCACAGAGAAGCGAAAAAGAATAACCGGAGAAGTGACTAAACGTTACGCGTGTTTCTCTGTGCAGCGCGAAGCGCCTCGGTGTCCTCGGTGGTGGAATTAATGATAAGCTGCGCTTCTAACGTGAGCAAGCTCGACGTCTACAATTTTCACTGCTCATTTACTTCTCTATCCCTTCTCTTTGTGCATTTTTGTATTAAAGATCAATAAATCATAAAGAGGTTAAGAGGCGCTTTGCTTTTAGAGAAGTAACTAGCATCTTGCGCGATCAAGCTTCGCGCCTAGCGCCCAAATTAAACCCAAAAAATTATTTTGTATACGCCAATTTAGTTAACCCTACTTTAACCCTCTATAGTTTAAGCTAGCTGCATTAATGTAGATTATTCAATTGTACACGCAACTAAGCGCCACTTTTTAAGTTAGGAATAACCACAATGAAACTTACAAAAGATACAACAAGTACGTTAAGCAAAACCACCATAAGCCTGCATTGGATTGTGGCTATTCTAATTATTGGGTTATTAGGCTCAGGCTTGTATATAGAAAACTTTAAAGCGTTTTTTCTAATGAGCTGGCACAAATCATTTGGTGTAATATTACTTGCTTTTGCATTACTAAGAGTAACATGGCGTATTATGAATGGCTGGCCAAAGCACAACGTTAAACACCCAAATTATGAGCAAGTATTAGCTAAAATTGTGCATTACGTTCTTATAATAAGCATGTTACTTATGCCTATTTCGGGGCTAATTATGTCGGGCTTTGGTGGGCATGGTGTAGAGGTGTTTGGGCTAGAGCTTATACCGCACAACCCAAACCCAGAAAACCCACAAAAAAGCCTCGCTTTTAACCAAGGCTTAGCAGAGTTAGGTAAAACCATTCATGGCATAACAGCTAATGCGCTACTAGTTGCGCTAGGCTTGCACATTGTGGGCGCTATAAAACATCACATTATAGATAAAGACAACACACTTACGCGTATGCTTGGCAAAAATTAGGCAGTTAAAAGTCTTATTTGATCGGTGCTATTTAAGCCGCGATTAAATAAGACTCTCGTCCTGCGTGTTTGTTATTGCGCTTAAACGAGCCTTTCCCTTTTTTAGCTTTAACCACTTGAGGTTTAAATACTTTAGAGGTTACTAACGCCGCCAGTGCATTATGATTAATAACACCTCGGCCGGTATCTACCGCGTTTTTATTTACCGATTTGTTTTTCGATTTTTTAGCCATTTTATTTCCTATAAATTAAATACTCACCAACATTAGTAAGCACTTTAAGAAGTGGCGATTGTATGCTTAATTTTCAACCTTGCAAGTGTTTTAGCGCTCTTTTTCATAAAAAATAAACATAAAAAAAGCGCAGTAAAACACTGCGCTTATGCTCTAACTCAAATAATTAAAATTCAAAACTTACTTTTGCATAATAAGTACGCCCGTCAAAGCCGTAAGGCAATGCACGTACAGGGTATTTAAACGCGCCGTTGGTAATAAAGTTAAGCACTTCGTCATCACCTAACTCATCTGGGGTTTCATCAAAAATATTATCAGCCCCTACAGATACGTTAAATATTTCGTTAATTTGGTAACTAACGTTTAAATCTACTAATACTGCTGATTCAACTGTACTTGTTGGTTTAAACGACCCCGTAGGCGAAAGCTCACCCGGTAGTGAAATATGGTCGTTACCAAAATACTTAACGTCTGTTTCGCCAAAGTAATTAAAGCGAAGCGTTGTTTCATACGCATCACGCTCGTAATCAAACGTTAATGTTGCACGTTCACTTGGCTGCCCATCAGTAAAAAAGCTACGTTGTAAATCATCAAACGCAACCGACTCAGGAATACCCTCTTCAGCATTTACGTTATCAATTTTAGTGTCGTTTAAGTTACCCGCAAAGGTCACACCAAAATTACCGCCCTCTACATCTGTACGGTAAGATGCGATAATATCAACGCCTTGTGTCGTTGAATCTACAGAGTTTGAAAAGTAATTAGCCTGCACAGCGCCCGTAGCTTGTAAAGCGGCTACGGCTTCATCGCTAAAGGCAACATCGTCTGCAGAAAGTAAACTACCAAGCGTAATACGGTCTTTAATTTCTACACGGTAAAAATCAACCGTTAACGAAAGCTCGCTGGTTACATCGTAAACAAAACCTGCACTGTAGTTAGTTGAGGTTTCAAGCTCTAAGCTATCTACACCCAGCGCACTTGGAAAAGCAGTACCCGTATTTGCAGTAAACGATTGGGTAAGTGTGCCGTCTGAGCCTAGGTTAGTTGTAAACGCGGTATAACCACTTTGCTGAAGCGATGGCGCTCTAAAGCCAGTCGATACCGCACCACGCACTGCAAAGTCATCGTTAAATTCATAACGCGTTGCTAATTTACCAATTAAATCGTCACCCGCATCCGAAAAGTCTTCATAGCGCAGCGCACCGCTTACGTTCCATGCGTCAGTGATCATGGTTTCTACGTCTACATAAAACGCGTAGCTGTTACGATCGCTTTGGTTTGTTGCCTCTGGGCGCAAACCGTTATAAGCCTGAAAACCACACTCAGCAAATTGATCAGCATCGTTTACTGATGGGTACGAAGTATCCATATTTGCCAAACCACATGCGTAAGAGGCTTCATCCCCGGGCACTATTTCGTAGTTTTCTTTACGGTATTCTGCACCAATAGTTACATATAAAGGCTCGCTGCGGCCAATATCAACTATACCGTTAAAATCAGCATTAACTGTTGTTTGATCAAATCTAAAACCACCCGAATAACCACCGGTTGGGCCTGCATTTGCAGCTATATCGGCATCGCTTGCATCTGGGTTATTAAATACGTATTCCGCCGCATAAGAGGCATTTATAGTATTGCGTGAAGTAAAATCGTATTGGTTTTCGCCATACACTGCCGATACATCGTATCCCCAATCTGGGTTTATATCGCCTCTAAAGCCAACCGCTACTGAAATATCTTCAGCTTCGTTATAAATACGGGGCAAAAAACCATCGCTGTATACTTGCGTTACATTTTTAGACGCTTCGTTAAAGTTGCGGTAAAAACCGTTCCCCAATGCGGTGCGCTCAGAGTAGCCTCCAAACGAGTACAATTCGCCCTCACCCATTGGCAAAGCCATGTTGTAAAACAATGAGGTAAATTCACTTTCTGAATTACCTTGGCCCCAACGTACATCTTCACTTAGCGTACCTGGTTCAACATTTAACGAGCCACCTGTATCGCGCTCTGCACGGTTAGTGCCATCAGCATCACGGTATTCAAGTGATAAATTAATAAAACCGCCTTCGTTGCCTAAATCAAAACCACGATTTAAACCTGCAGAAAGCGTATCGCCGTCACCCTCGCTGGTGCCGCCGTACTGTACGTAACCTGTTGTTACACCTGTTGAATTATTAAGTGATAAGTTAATTACGCCTGCTATCGCATCCGATCCGTATTTAGCTGCTGCGCCATCGCGTAACACTTCTACGCCTTTAAGCGCAGTTAGCGGAATAGCATTCATGTCGGTACCTGCAGCGCCTGCACCTACAGTGCCGTTAAGGCCAAAAATAGATTGATTGTGGCGGCGCTTACCATTAACTAAAACTAACGTTTGATCGGGTTGTAAACCGCGCAGCGTTGCTGGTCTAAATAAATCAGAGCCATCAGATACTTGCGTACGAGAAAAATTAAACGATGGGGCAGTCGCTTGCAGGCTCTGCCCTAGTTCTGTAAAGCCACCTTTGTTTAAATCATCAGCGTCTATTAAATCAATAGGTGACGAAGACTCAGTAGAGGTACGGTTAGAAACGCGCGACCCTAGTACAGATATTTGTTCTATGTTTTGCTGTGCCTGAACAGACGCTTCTTGCGCGCTTACAACGCTTGGTGCGCTTACGGCAAACGCAACAGCGGCAGCTAATGTATTTAAACGGTATGTTGACATGGTGACGACCCTGTTTAGTGTGTTCTTTAATATTTGTTATTGCGATGTAACACATCGCACTGAGGAACATCCTAGCAACATATGCAAATAAAAAGAAATGAAAAAAACTAAATAATAGGTCTAACTATGCAAATAAATTTAAAAACCAAAAAATAACACTTAAACTTGATTAAAACACATACAATTAAGGATTTTAATTTCAAACCTAATTTAAATTAACACTCTATTTACAATGGGTTTATCCCTCTTTCATGTGCTTTTACAGGTAACCAGCAACAAATGGTAGTACCTGTTCCTAAAGTACTGCTAACTTCTACTTTTCCGCTGTGATCTTGCAAAATAAAGTTAACAACGGTCATTCCTATTCCTAATGAGTGGGCGGTTTTATGTGTAGTAAAAAAAGGTCTAAACAAGTGTGCTTGGGTATGTTCATCCATTCCACAACCGTTATCTTTCACTTTTATACATACCCCCTCATTTTGCTGCCTCACGCTTATTTCAATAATGGTGCCTTTTTCTAATTCATGTTCACATGCGTGCTGAGCATTTAATAATAACTCTACAAAAATTTGATGAATAGACGACGGCTCGCCCCAAATAAGTGGCACCTGCTCAAAATTGGTTTTTATTTCGCAGTATTTAAGCTGCCCTTGCAATGCATCTAATGCAGAGCCTGCAACCTCGCTTACATCTAAATATTGCTTGTTGTGGGTACTTGTAAATTGGCTTAGATTTAACAAATTATGCACGGTTTGTTTTATGCGTTTTAAGCCGTCTAGGCTTTCGCTCAACTGCGAGTATATTTGGTGTCCATTCCAAGCTAGTTCGTATTGTTTTTTTAAGTCAACTAACACGTTTTTAAATTGCCCTGCATTTAATTGGCCGCTTAAAAACTGCTCGTTATAGTGAAGAGATTTAGATAAAAGAGGACTCACATACTGCAAGCTTTCTATATTACTTATTACATAAGCAAGCGGATTATTTATTTCATGCGCAATACTGCAAGACAAAGCACCCACACTTGCCATTTTGTTGGCCTGAACAAACATTTGCTGATACAAAGACAGCTCAGCAACATTTTTGGTTAGTTCGCCGTTTAGCACAACTAACAATTGGCTTTTATCAGCAAGCAATTGCTCTGCAGCTATGCGTTTATGTTGCTCATCTAAAAAAGCTTGTTTGTAATCGTCGGTTAATGTGCTCATCCTTTCGCTCCATAAATACGTATCCATGTATAACGTTTAGTTTGCCATACGTAATTATGCAAACTAGGGGCAATTTTTAAGCTATGCTTATTATTTTAAAAGGTAGCATTATGACCAAACCTGCAGAGCCTGCACATTCAATCACTGCCGTAGATGTACTTTGTGTTGATGACGACGAAATTGTTCTGCGCTCACTCACCTCCTTATTAAAAAATAATAACTTTAGTTTTATGACCTGCAAAAGCCCAGTGCAAGCGCTTGAGCTTTTAAACAATTACGAATTTAGCTTAATCATTAGCGACATGAAAATGCCCAGCATGAATGGCGCGCAATTTTTAGAGCAAGCCCGTAACAAAGCCCCCGAAACACAACGTATTTTATTAACAGGCTACGCCGAAATAGAAACCACCCTCGCCGCTGTTAACCTAGCGCAAATTAACGGCTACATACAAAAGCCATGGCAAAACGATATGCTTTTGCGCAGCATTAACGACAGCATAGAAAAATTTCAACTAAAAAAACAAAACAAACAACTTGAGCTGCAAGTAAAACAGCAAAATAAAGAGCTTATCGAATTAAATAACTCGTTAGAGCAACGAGTAGAAAAGCGCACCAAACAAATTAAACAGGTACTTAAGCAACTAGAAGACGCTAACGAGCGCGAAAAAAACGAACACAAAGCCACCGTAGAGCTGCTTTATAACTTTATAAACGCTAATCCTTATTTAGATGGCAACAGAGCACAAAAAATTGCCGACACTTGTACCCAAATAGCACTGTATTTAAACTTATCGCAAAAAAGTATAGATTTAGCCCCCATGGCAGGTTATTTAGCGCAAATAGGCTTACTAGCCATGGACCCAGAGCTTTATAAAAAGCCAGTAAGCCGGCTAAACGAGCAACAACGAAAAGCCTTTTATACGCACCCTAGCACTGCACAATTAATGCTTATGCCTGCTATACACTTACACGATGTATCAGATGCAATTTATCATCAATATGAGCGTTTTAACGGTAACGGTTTACCAAAGGGTCTAGCCGGGAACGATATTCCTATTGGCGCTATGGTACTTAGTGTAGCCCGCGATTATTGGAACGCCTTTGAACAAAGCCAAAGTACCACCGACAAAGAACGCCACAGCGATGCCCTCGAAAGCGTTAAACTGTACAGCGGCACCTTTTACCACCCTAAAATTGTACGCGCACTTGAAGCAAGCCATAGCAAATTAAACGAGCAACTTAATAATGCGGGTTCTATTGTTATATGCAGCGCCAAAGAGCTAAAAGCTAATATGATTTTAGGCCATACGTTACACAGCCATAGCGGAATTATGCTGTTACCCAAAGGCCATGTATTTGGTAAAAAATCTATTGATAAACTACAACAGCTAGAAGCCAAAAAACCGACCCCATTTAGAATAATGGTAAAAAGCGCTAAATGATTGATCTAAACCATGGTTTTTTCCGTTACAATTACCGTAAATAAGCTAAACTAATTCAAACAGGTACCTGTTAATCCGGGTATAAATTTTAAACTGTTTAATACCAATCCGCTTAATTAAGTGATTTATTTTGAGGATGGAAAAACGTGTTGATAGCTAGGCAAAATTCGCTATTTAGTTGTTCTCGGCAATTGCTCCTGCATTGCTTTGCCTTCTGCATCCATGCAGTCGTAAATGAGAATTTTTAAACACTGATAGCAACACGTTTAAGCCCGCAAAATGATTAAGTATTATTGCTAATTGGTATCACATTGCTTTAAGGAGCACACCGTGTCGCGATTTTCTGCTGTTACTGACAATCCCCACGACGGACGTTTTAATCAAAAAACGGGCATTTTACTTACCAACCTAGGCAGTCCAGACGCGCCAACCCCAGCAGCACTGCGGACCTACTTACGTGAGTTTTTATCAGACCCTCGCATAGTAGAAATTCCACGTTTGGTGTGGATGATAATACTGCACGGTATAATTTTGCGTATTCGCCCTAAGCGCTCAGCAAAACTATACGAAAGCATTTGGACCGAAAACGGCTCGCCGCTAACGCATATTACCCGCCTGCAACGCGACAAACTAAACGCCCTACTTCAAGAGCAAGGTTATACCAATACCGAAGTTGTTATGGCCATGCGTTATGGTAGCCCTTCAATAGAAGCAGGCCTTAAAGAACTGCGCGATAAAGGCCTAACCCGCATCATTGTATTGCCGCTTTACCCGCAATACTCTAGCCCTACCACCGGCTCAACATTTGATGCCGTATCAAGAGTATTACAAAAATGGCGCTGGGTGCCCGAGCTACATTTTGTAAATGGCTATCACAAAAACACCGCATACATTGATTCATTAGCAAGCAGCATAAGTGAAGATTTAGAAAAGAACGGCATGCCACAAAAACTGGTTTTTTCATATCACGGTATGCCACAGCTATTTTTAGATAGAGGTGACCCTTACCACTGCCTATGTTTACAAACCACGCGCCTAGTGGTTGAAAAACTAGGCCTTGATAAAGATAAAGTAATTAGCACTTTTCAAAGCCGCTTTGGTAAAGCCGAATGGTTAAAGCCATACACCGACGCTACGCTTGCATCGTTACCGGATGAAAACATTACCGACGTAGCAATTTTAAGCCCTGCTTTTAGCGCCGATTGCCTAGAAACACTCGAAGAGCTTGAAGAAGAAAACCGCGAAATATTTGAAAATGCCGGCGGCGAAAAATACCGCTACATAGCCGCTTTAAACGACAGAGACGATCACATTAACGCTTTATATGATGTACTAAAACCAATGCTTTAAACACATCATTGTTGCTTTAACGTAAAAAAGCGGTGTTAAATTTTACACCGCTTTTTTATTGTAAGATAAGCATTTATTAACTGCCATAGCCAATTTTACGCGAGCAGGCTTCGCGGTTACGGCTTACATCCACGCCAGAGTAAAATTTAATCTTGTAGACGCGCAGCTTGCTGGCGTTTTAAAAGCAACGCTTTTACCTAGGTATAAAGTGAGCGTTTCACCACAGCAAAGCGAAGGCGAATACCTAGAAAACTGACTAAACGTTACGCTTGTTTCTCTGTGTAGCGCGAAGCGCCTCAGTGTACTCGGTGGTGGAATTAATGAGAAGCTGCGCTTCTAACGTGAGCAAGCTCGACGTCTACAAGCGAAATTTACCACAGAGAAGTAAATGAGCAGTGAATAACTAATCCCTAGGTTTCTTCTGTATATCGCTAAGTGCCTCTGTGCCCTCGGTGTTACAATTAATGAGAAGCTACGCTTCTAACGTGAGCAAGCTCAACGTCTACAAGCAAAATTAACCACAGAGAAGTAAAGGAGCAGAACAGGAGCAGTGAATAACTAATCCCAGTGTTTTCTCTGTGTAGCGCTAAGCGCCTCTGTGTCCTCGGTGGTGGAATTAATGAGAAGCTGCGCTTCTAACGTGAGCAAGCTCGACGTCTACAAGCGCGATATAAAATCGCGGCTACGGCTTACATTCCACGCCAGTGTAAAATTTAATCTTGTAGACGCGCAGCTTGCTGGCGTTTAAAAGCAACGCTTTTACCTTGGCATAAAGTGATCGTTTCACCACAGAGATGCGAAGGAGAATATCTGGAAAAGTGACTAAACGTTACGCGTGTTTCTCTGTGTAGCGCGAAGCGCCTCAGTGTCCTCGGTGGTGGAATTAATGAGAAGCTGCGCTTCTAACGTGAGCAAGCTCGACGCCTACAAGCTCGATATAAAATCGCGCCTACATTAAGCCTTAACAGCAGAGCTGAATGATCCCTGTAGACGCGCAGCTTGCTGGCGTTTTAAAAGCAACGCTTTAACCTAGGTAAAAAGTGATTGTTTCACCACAGTGAAGCGAAGAAGAATAACCGGAGAAGTGACTAAACGCTACGGGTGCTTTCTCTTTGCAGCGCCAAGCGCCTCGGTGTACTTGGTGGTGGAGTTAATGAGAAGCTGCGCTTCTAACGTGAGCAAGCTCGACGTCTACAAGCGCGATATAAAATCGCGGCTACGGCTTACATTCCACGCCAGTGTAAAATTTAATCTTGTAGACGCGCATTGCTTTAACCTTTACGAGTGATCATCAGCGTACACACCCCAGCAATAATTCCCCAAAATGCAGAACCCACCGACAGCATAGTTAAGTCAGATGCAGTTACCAAAAACGTCACTATTGCCGCCTCGGTATATTGGGCTGAACTCAACGCTTGTTGCAAGCTGTTAGCAATGGTGCCAAACAATGCAATACCCGCTAAGGCTAAAATTAATTCTTGCGGTAAACTTGCCACTAAGCCAACAAGCGTTGCCGCACAAAGCGCCATAACAATATAAAATACGCCTGCGGCAATACTTGCCCAATAGCGTTTATCGGGGCTTTTATCGGCCTCGTCGCTCATACAAATAGCGGCGGTAATAGCGGCTAAATTAATAGAGTACGTACCAAACGGAGCCGTTAAAATATTAATAAAACCGGTTACATTAAGTGTAGCTGAGATAGGCGCTTTATAATTATGAGCCTTTAATACAGCAATACCTGGTAAGTTTTGTGAGGTCATGGTCACTATATAAAGTGGTAAGCCAATACTTATACACGCTTGCAAATTAAACACTGGCGCTATGTATGTAAACTCGCTTATTTTCCAATGAATGGCGCCAGTATCAATATGGCCCATTTGCCAGGCCAGTAGCACGCCTGCAATTAATACGCTTAGCATGGCAAAACGCGCAAAAAAACGTTTTCCTAAAAAATACATAAGCACCATCAAGCCTATAACCAGGGGTAGCTCATTCATAAAATTAAATACATCTATACCAAAGGTGACCAATACGCCTGCCAGCATGGCACAGGCAAGTTCGCTTGGAATACGGTTCATTATTTTTTCAAACCAACCGGTAACCCCCGACACAAAAACCAAGGTAGCGGCAAACATAAATGCACCAATGGCTTCACCTAAATGGTAGCCCTGCGCGCTGGAAATAAGTAACGCCGCCCCGGTGGTAGACCACGCAATTAAAACCGGTACTTTATAATAATACGACAACCCAATCGTGGTTATGCCCATTACCAGCCCTAGCATTAAAAGCCAGCTTGCAACTAAATCGGGCGTGCCGCCAAGGGTTATAACAACTTGATAAATAAGCGCAATGGAACTTGAAAAACCAATAATAACAGCCACTAACCCAGCGGTTGCTCGATTAAGCAGCTGATCGGAAAACGTCATAAAATCCCTCTTAAATTTAGATTTTTAAGCCCACAACATACGTTGCCTATTTATGCTTTGCAATTAGCGCTTACGCTATTAAGCGTGAAAAAAATTCATTATTTTAAAATTTTTTTTAAAATAAAGGTCACACCTTTCATTGCTAAATTAAAAACAAAAATAATTATCCGCTTACGCTTGCACACCGCTAAAACCCTGTAAAAACCCATCCTTTAAACTCAAAAAACAAAACCTATTATAGGTAAATTCTTTATTTACAACCATTTACAATACAAATAATTAATACTTTTGCACTACCAACACTAACTTGATCTAATTCTCCATATGATATAAAACATAACAATTAGTTAACTAAAAAACCCATAAGAGAAACAAATGAAACGCGCTCTTTTAATAATTGTTGCCCTTGGACTATCTGCATTTGCCATTTATAAGCTGTTATTTAATACCGAAAAACCTCAGCAAGTAACGGCGTCCGTTGCAGTGGATATAGTGCCCGTTGACTCTCAATTTGCAGCAAATAAAAAAGCACCGCAGCCTATAGATATGAGTAAAGATCCTGTTAACGTGCAGCCTAAAACGATTGAGGCACCCGCGCAAAGCAGCCAATTTGAAGCCATTAACAAGGTATCAGCAAAAGCCAAAGAGGTACTTACCAACGCCAAGGTGCTACCAAGCGATTTAAACAACGAAGCCTACATAGAGTTTGACCTAAACACGTTGCAAGCGCTTGAAACTGGCGACTCATTTGATATTTCAATTCCGCAAACTGCCGAAACCTACAGCGCCGAAATTACTTCACTATCAGAGGCTAGCAATGGCGATAAAAGCATATTTGGTCAAGTAATAGGTGCCAATGGCCAACTACACACCACGGTAATGACCGTAGGAAACGATGCAATTTATGGGCAATTTACCGCACCTAGCGGCAATTACGTTTTTGAAAGTAAAGGTAAATATGGCTGGATAGCAGCAAAACGTGATTTATATAAAAGCCACATAGAGCATCACGTAGATGCGCCCACACCAAAAACAGATAAAACCATAGATATGTTTGCCCCAAAAAAAACTGAACAACCCAACACGCAGTAACCCAACTAAATCAGCAGTAAAACTTCCAACCACTACATAAGTAAGGAAATACAAAAATGAAAAAACTAATCACTACGGCAGCCATTGCCAGCGCACTATTTGCAACCAGTGCAGCACAGGCAGTAACGATTGATATTGGTATTTTATATACCGACCAATCGGCCGCAGCTACGAGTAATATAAATACCAAAATAAACCAGCTGATCGCATTTAGTAACCAGGTTTATAGCCAAAATGGGGTAGACATTACGCTGCGTTTAGCCGGCACAGAAAACCTAGGCGATTACGCAATTACACCGTCTGAAGATTGGTTAGATGCAGTGACTAACAGCAGCTACGTAGATGGTTTACGCACTAGCTGGAAAGCCGACATGGTGGCTGTGCTTGGTACCGGCCAAAGTGCGGGCAATGGTTTAATCTCGTGTGGTTTAGCTTGGGTTGGCCAAGGTACAAACGGTAATTTATACAGCTCAATGAGCGACCGCATGTACTCAATTACGGCTATTGATTGTGGCGCAACTACGTTTGTACACGAGCTGGGCCACAACCAAGGCTTAGCGCACTCACGCAAACAAGGTGACACCTCAGGCGGTGTGTATGTTGATGGTATGGGTCATGGCGTGCAAAACGAGTTTGCCAGCATTATGGCCTACCCGCATGTTTACGGTAGCGCAACACAGTACGATTACTTCTCTAACCCTAATTGGAGCGTAAATGGCTTAGCTTTTGGTGTAACTGGCCAAGCGTACGCTATTCGTACCGTTACCGATACAAAAACAAGTATCGCTAATTTTAAATAAGCCAAGTTAGCCTTATTCCCTTTAGAGCGCCTTGGCGCTCTTTTTTAATGCACTACTATTTTTTGCTTAATAGCTGGCATAAGTGTTTTACCATCGCCATCTACTTTATTTAACAGCTTAAGCCCCATTACTTTTGCAAGTACAGGGTAAATATCAAGATTGCTTACTTTTTCAAGGCTTAGCCCTTGTTTAAAAGCAGGCCCTACCGCAATGAACGTAGCCGCCATATCATCGGTATAGGCATAGCCATGTGTACCTAAGTACATCGCTTTGCCCTCATTAGTAAACACAGCAGGTGCATTCGTTTGCGCAACAATGTCCCCTACACGCGTACCTTTATTGTAATGATAATCCGCCAATTGCTGGTCATTTAACACCGTATATCGGCCGTTTGCTGCGTGCTGTAATGCTTGCTTGTAAGTTGCAATTTGCGCACTGGATACCCTAGGTTTTGCATAAATAAGTAAACGCGGGCCGGTATTTTTAACTATAAAGTTATCGCTTTTAGGTAAGGTTGCAATATCAATACTTTGCTTAGGATCTACATGCGCCATACCGTGATCAGACACAATAACAAGGTTAATATCTTGCTCTAATTTACTCAAACGTGCTTGCAGTTGCCCCATTAGTTCATCTAATTGCTTAACTGCATCGCGGGTTTGTGGTGCGTCTGGCCCAAACTCATGCCCCATGCTATCAACCAGCGAGAAATAACTTGCCACAAAACGCGGGCGCTGCGCTTTAGGTAAGCTTAGCCATTGAACTATTTGATCAACGCGGCTTTGGTAGTCACTGTATTTAGAATAATGAAAATAATAGTCGGGCGTCATACCGTTAAAGCGTGCATCAGACTCAGGCCAAAAATAAGTAGCCGACTTTAAGCCTTGCATTTTAGCTAAATTCCAAAGTGGAATGCCGCTGACCCAAGTGCTGTCGTTTTGCGCTTTCCC
This sequence comes from Pseudoalteromonas sp. C12FD-1, assembly GCF_037414265.1. Lineage (NCBI taxonomy): Bacteria > Pseudomonadati > Pseudomonadota > Gammaproteobacteria > Alteromonadales > Pseudoalteromonadaceae > Pseudoalteromonas > Pseudoalteromonas sp. C12FD-1. The sequence continues at coordinate 391,220 of NZ_JBBEVD010000071.1, read as the reverse complement.
CATGCTATAACACTCGTTTTTACGTGCTTTGTCACAAAATTTGTTATCAACAATGCCATGATTTACCGGCAACAACCCAGTAATAATAGAAATATGATTAGGAAATGTTTTAGTTGGGTAAACAGGCATCAACTTTTGTGCGCGAACACCTTTAGCAGCCATTGCTTTTAAATTAGGCGCGCCGTGTTTTTCTATGTAATCCCAACGCATGCCATCTATTGATATAAGTACAACAGTTTGCTCTTTCGCGGCAAACGCGCTATTCGTCCCTAGAGCAAGGCAAAACAACATTACCTTTAAAATCCACAGCTTCATTTTTACTACCTTAAATGCAAAAAAATTATTTTAAAGCAAGTTGTTACTTTATGATACAAACTGCTAGATTAAACCCAGTTTATTAAATATCAATGACGCAGCGCGCTATTCACGGAGAAACCATGATCGACTTTAGTAAAAAAATAACCCCAGCGCGTATGTATCGCACCACCGCAAATTTGCAAATGGCAATGGAAAGCGACCGCGGGCGCATAATTAACAGTGCCGCTATTCGCCGCCTGCAGCAAAAAACCCAGGTTTTTCCGCTAGAGCGTAACGCAGCGGTGCGCTCGCGCTTAACTCACTCACTAGAAGTTCAGCAAGTTGGCCGTTTTATAGTACAGCGTATTTTTGCTAATTTAAGTTTTGAGCAACAAAGCGAGTTTGGCTTAAAAGGGCTAGAACGCCCGCTTGAAAGCCTAGTAGAAATGGCCTGCCTAATGCACGATATAGGCAACCCACCCTTTGGGCATTTTGGTGAAGCCGCCATAAACCACTGGTTTAATAACAATTTAGCAAGCGTTACACCTGCGCGCTGCCAAGAGCAAAATACCGGCATAGGGGTTATTTTTAAACACTTAGCGCACGATATTTGTAACTTTGAAGGCAACGCGCAAGGCATACGTATAATTCATTCATTATTGGGCTTAAACTTAACCTATTGCCAAAGTGCAGGCATTTTAAAATACACCCGCCCTGCAGGCTTAAACCCAAAAGACATACCACAAAATAAAAACTACTTAATGAAAAAAGTAGGTTACTACTACAGCGAAAAAACCTTTGTAGAGGCATTACAAAACGAGCTAGTTATAGAGCCATATTGCCGCCACCCAGCAAGTTATATTATGGAAGCTGCCGACGATATTTCGTATTGCCTAGCCGACATAGAAGACGCCGTAGAAAAAGACATAATAACCACCGAGCTGCTTTGCCAACAGTTAAAAAGTGAATATAAAAAAGCCCTAATAAACCTAACCATTGACGACACCGAGCACCTAAACTTTGTAAATAAAGCAGTTGATTACGCGCTAGAGCGCGCCAACGCGCAGCCTTATAATTTTAATAGCGAATTTTTTATTTACCTGCGTGTAGCTTTGCTTCACCCGCTTGTAAACCACGCCGCTAAGCGTTTTATAGAGCACATTGAACCTATTTACCATGGCGATTTTAACCAAGCTCTACTAGAAGATAGCAGCCACTTACACGCCGTTACTAAAACCCTAAAACAAGTTGCGCTTAAGCATGTATTTTCTCACAAAGAGGTAGAAAAACTCGAGCTACAAGGCTATCGCATAATTAACGGCCTGCTCGATTGTTATAAACCACTGCTACAACTTAATAGCGACGAATTTAAACGCGCACTCAATGGCGATTCGCGCTTATTAATCGAATCGCGGCTGATTAAAAAGCTTTCTAAAAAGCACTTAAATAGTTACCAACACGCCATTGATGCCATGCAAGAAGAGCCAGACCACTTTGCCGCTTACGAGTTTTACTACCGCTGTAGGCTCATTCAAGATTATATAAGTGGCATGACCGACCAATTTGCTTACGATGAATACCGCAGCCTAATGGTGATTGACTAACTAGGGCGTGTTGTTGGATGGTTTGTACTTATTTCACTAGGTTACAAACCTCGCGCCGCGATTTAATAGCCCCTAGATTGCACAAATTTCAATCCGCAAAAATCAACACGCCCTAAGCTATAGCCTAGATATATTTTTATTTTGCGCTTAAAATCAAACTATTGATACTTAAGTGCCGTGTTTTATGATTACCAGACTCTCTCAACTTATTTTTTGCTTTGCTTTATTTTACAGCAGCCAAAGTGCCGCCTATAACGAAGCCATGTGCATTTTAATAAAACAAGAAATGCAGCAGTACAGTAATAATAAAGCCAGCCAACAGTACCGAAAGGCCTCGCGGGATTTTAAAAGAAACTGTAATAAACCTAAGCAAGTACAAACAAAACCTATAGCGCCCCAAGTTGTTGAACAAGAGCCTGAACCGTCTGCGCTTACTCCTGAGCAAGAGCAAGCCCTGCTTGAGCAAATAAATGCAGCAGAAGAAGCCATAAAACAAAGTGCGAGCAAGGCCACAACATCTACTCAACCCGCTAACCAAATTAGCGAGCAAAACTCAGAAATTAATGAGCCTGCACCTATTAATACACAAAAAGATACACCAAGTACGCCTACAACCGAGCTTGCGCCTAACAGCAGCGAGTTAACACCCCAAGTTACCCAAACAAAAGCGCAGCCACCAGCATCTTCAACGGCTCTAAAAACAGAGCCTAAAACTGAGCAGCCAACGGTTAATACTACGCCAAAACCTGCGCCAGTAGTTATACCTGCGCCTGCCGCAGAGCCGCCAAGTTCATTACTGTTACCAAGTTTACTACTGCTTATTGTGGTATTAATTGGCGCAATGGTAGTTATACGTTTACGCCGCGCTAAGCAAAATAAGCCCGAGCCACCTATTGCTCCACCGGCTACAGCTCCAAAAAATAACAACAAAAGCGCAGCGCAAGTAGCACCACCCAAAACGGCTCCAGCCCCAAGTGATGAACTTTCAAAACCAGTTGTGCCAACGGTTTCGGCCCCGAGCGAGCCTGAGAGCCCTGATGCGCCAATAAGCGAGGCAATGCCTGCCAAGGCGCCTGCAACAGAGGTTGAGCCACAGCAAGCTAAACCAGAAGAAGATACACCAACACCTGAACCTAAAAAAGTAGCGCCAGAGCCAAACACTGCCGAGTTTGAAGCCGCCGCTAAAAACACCTTAGCGCGTATACAAAATGCAAACGGTTTTGCAGAGCCCGAAGTGAGAGAGTTTGACCCTGATGCGCCTACGGTTAAGCGCACGCGTAAGCCTCAAAGCAGTGCGGCTGAAACTCCAAAAGCAGCTCCTATTGAAGAAGTTAAACCGCAAGAGTCAACGCTTATAAACGAACCTGCCGCGCCAAGTAACCCTATAACAGAGCCAGATACCAGCGCGCACTTGCATGAGACTAATGACAATAGCGCGCTTGAGCAAACCACGTTTAATGGCGAACACGACTTTAAAGAGCCCGAAATTCGTACCTACGATCCTGATGCGCCCTTAAAAGCAAGCAAAGAAAGCGCACAAACAGCAGCTTCAGTAAAACCGGAAAACGAACCAAGGTTAGATACACCAATAAACACAGCTCACGAGGCACAACCTGCTCAATCAGCGCCAGCCCCCGAGAGTTCGCCTAAGCAAGCTGATGCAAACAACCCGTTTGCAAACCTTTCGCTAGATGAAAGCTGGGACCCAAACTCAGACAAAAAGCCCGTTATAGAGCAAAAAAAGAAAGCGCCTAAATCTCAGGCCTTAATAGATGCAGAAGAACGCGCTAAAAACATGAAAACAAAAGATTAGATAAATAATTAATAGGTAATTTAAGGGAACAAAACGTGTTGATAGCGAGGAAAAATTCGCTACTTAAAATTGCTCCTGCATTGCTCTACCCTCTGCATCCATGCAGTCGTAAACATGATTTTTTAACGCAGATAGTGACACGTTTAATATTATTACGGATTGGTATAACTGCCCTTTTAGGCTTTGTATTAAATAAAGCAATTACAAATGCGCTACAGGCACAAAAAAAGCGGCTATAAAGCCGCTGTTTGTTTAAACGTTTTTTTATTCGTGAGGCATATTTTTAATGTTTAAATCGTATTGCAAAATACCATCATTATTAACCGCCACACCCGCTAATTGCACAGAGTGATTAGCAAACTCCTCCGACGCCGATAAATCGGCTAACACGCCGGCTATGTCTTCGTGTTTTGGTTGGCCGTCGGTTGCTACAATACCCGCATTACAATCGTTTTGTTTACATTCAAAGCTATATAAAAATAATGACTTTTCAGCAAAACTACTTTGCACTTTATTTAAAAACACTTGCTCTGACTGGGCCAAATCAACCGTATTTTGTGCATTAACACCGCCTTCTAGCTCAGAGTATTCACCCACTTCTTGTGGCGTAATTACTATTTGCTCAGTAAGGGCTGCGCCGTTTTGATTAGTTGTATCGGGGTTGGTAGGCATTGCTTTTATATCTACTACCAGAGGTTGAGCAGGCTGCACAGCCGTGGTGTTAGTTATAGAGTTGGATAGGGTATTCTGAGCTAAGGTGGTCAAATCGTTTTTAAACACATACAAAGTTGCAGCAGTAACAGTGCATACAATGAGTAATTTGTTCATAATACTTCCCTCCTTTAACCAGTTTACGCAATACAATTAGGCAAAATGCTTTTTAAGTGTAGCCAATGTTAATATTATGTTTTGTTTGGGTGTGTACTGTCAATCTTTAATACTAGGTTGCGTTAATTAAATGCACAACGCAATCAATGTTAAAATTTAATGAACTACTGGTAAGCGCAGCGCACCACACTGCACCGCTGGCAACAGCTGTGCGCTCATTTTGCAACCAGCCAACACGTTATTTATTTGTAACAAACAATAAAAAGCAACTCTTTTTATGACACCACCGCAACTAAAAAGTTTACGTTTATTGTTACTAAAACTTAAATAAATTACTCAGAGTAAAAAACACAAAGAAAAGCACTAACATACAGGCGCAATTTTATACCGCGCTCATAGACGTCGAGCTTGCTCACGTTAGAAGCGCAGCTTCTCATTAATTGCACCACGAGAACACAGAGGCACTTAGCGCTACACAGAAGAAAACACAGGGATTAGTTATTCACTGCTCCTGTTCTGCTCCTTTACTTCTCTGTGGTTAATTTTGCTTGTAGACGTCGAGCTTGCTCACGTTAGAAGCGCAGCATCTCATTAATTGCACCACCTAGGACACAGAGGCACTTCGCGCTATACAGAAGAAACCTAGGGATTAGTTATTCACTGCTCATTTACTTCTCTGTGGTAAATTTCGCTTGTAGACGTCGAGCTTGCTCACGTTAGAAGCGCAGCTTCTCATTAATTGCACCACCGAGGGCACAGAGGCACTTAGCGATATACAGAGAAAACAAAGGATTAGTTATTCACTGCTCCTTTACTTCTCTGTGGTGATATAACTGTGTGATTTTTCAAGTTTGAAAAGGTAATGTTTGTGAATTAAAAAACCTGTAGTAACCGGTTTCAGCTGTGATTCTCCCACTTAAGCCTAGCGCTTAAATAAACGCTTTCATACTCGGTAATAGTTCAATCTGCTCACTCAATTTGCCAGATGCGTTATTGATTATTTTTATACATAGATCAATGTGCGTTAATTCAGCCGTAGATAAATTATTTTCTACAGCTGCTGATTTAGCCGTATCAATTGCAGCCAATACTGACTGGACTGTTTGCCCCATAAGTAGCTGCATACGCGCAAGAGAAATATTAAACTCTTCAGCAAAATCAGCTAACATATAAGCCGTAATTTCATTGCTAAAGTTGCCTGCACTTTGTGAACTATAATCACCTAACGACATTGCATAATGCCTTGAAATAGAGGGTTGCGAACCTTCTTTTGCACAATCAATACGCGTCTGTTCGATAATAGCTTCTATATTAACCAAGTCATAAAACGGTGTTAGCTCTAAACCATTTTTACCAACAAAAAAGCTAATGTTTTTACCATGGGCATCATAATTACGCACTAAAATATTAAATGTCATCCAGCGAATAAGTTGCGCCTGATAAGCTTGCTCATTCACTGTTTTAATATTAAAAAGCTTAGAAAAAGAAACCCCATCTCGAATATAAATACCATCGCCTTCATCACCGTGCTGACGCTCGTATTTATAAGAAGGGGGTAAATTGGTTGCTTGGCAACCATCAATAACATGCCGACGCAAGACTCGGTTTTGCTCTTTGACAACACGCCTATCAAAACGATCGATAACAAAAGCCCGCATTTCACCAAAGGTACGCAATTCAACGTTAGGTACATCAAGTCCAGCGCCTCTTGCCAGCAGCATAGTAAATAGCTCATTTACGGCAATAAAAGGCGCAGCACCCGTTTCAAACTTAAAGATTTTATTAGAGCATAACAGGCCTTCACCAAACCCTAGTTTGCCATCTATTTCGAGTAGATTAAGCTTATCTTGAACCCCAGCAACCGAGAGCCTGGTTCGTCCATCCCAGAGTGAAATTGGCTCGCCAGCTTGCTTAAAACGGTTCAACTTTTGGCTTAACTCATCTTTGGTTACTTCACGAAAGGAGCTTTGCTTTACAGCGTAATTACTAGCTTGAAATGATAAAGCACCTGATGTTTCTTCACCAATCACTTTGATCAAACCAAAGGTATTATTCTTAGAAATAGTAGTACTGCTAACTATTTCTTCAAGGCCCCTTCCTTCAGGTAATAAGTTTTGTAAATAATTACGTATTGCACGTGAGTCAAAATCGCCATTGAGTGGCAAGTGGGGTGAAACCGCAAAGCCATCATTTATCCACTTCGTTTCATAGGTAAATGAAATCTCATTTTCAGAGCCTATTGCCAGCGTTATCTCAGCCACTTTTTCCGATTGACCGATAAACACATCTAAACTACTTGTGTTAATACCACTGCTCATCACTCACCCCTTCATCGTTTTGGTGGTGTGATAAGTCATCACTAACAAGGCTAAACGACAGCCCTAAAAATTCCATCACTTTAAGTACATTAAAAAGTTGTACGCTAACATCGCCTTTTTCAATCTTTATCAGCGTCGGCTTTGAAATATTTAATGCTTGCGACACATCAACTAACGTTAGCTTCATACCTGTGCGTTTTGCAGTAACCGCTTTGGCTAACAGCTCTGGTGAAAAAGGCATTGAAAGTTCTGGCATTTGGGTGGGCTTAACCACTCTTCCGAGTGTTTTTTTTGCAGGGGCTTCGCTCATTTTAGTCAACTATAATTTACTTATATAACAAATTCTAGGATACCCAAACCAAAAGTCAACTTAAACTTACTTTTAGGGTGAGGAATAGATAAAGCAACTCATAAGTAAAGCAAAGCTTACTTATTAGGAGTTAAAGTAAAGCCAAACACCATAAGTAAATTTTAATTAACTTTTATCTAAAGTACGATGCTGACAAATTAAAACACTCAATCAACGAGCCAGTTTAATGCTTGTTCAGATCTCATAAATGACTACCAAATCGGTCATTAATACATTAATGATTAGTTTGGCGGTGTTTAACATGATTGCAGTATTATTTAAATAGATACGCAGTGAGTCTTGGGCGCGGCGCTCAAGTTTATCGTAGGCGCCAAGCTTGCTCACGTTAGAAGCGAAGCTTGTTATTAATTACACCACCGAGGACACAGAGGCACTTCGCGCTACACAGAAGAAACCCAGGTATTCGTTGGTCACTTCCCCTGTTATTCCCCTTTACTTCTCTGTGGTTAATTTCGCTTGTAGACGTCGAGCTTGCTCACGTTAGAAGCGCAGCTTCTCATTATTTAATAAAATAACAACGTAAAAGCCTGCTTTTAAACCAAAGCAATGCGCGTCTAACAAAAAACTAAAATTTATGTGGCTTAAATGGCATTTTTAACCATTTTGAATAATCATGATTAAATGCAGGAAACTGTTTAAATAACATCGCGTTTAATTGATCTTTCGAAAGCTTATTACAGGGATTTTTCTGCTCTGCCAGCATAATATTTTTAAGTAATATTCTGCCTGATTGGGTATCCATTAAAAAATAAATTGCAGCCCAGCTACTAGCGTAAAGCATACTACTGTCGCTTTTTTGCCACGTATCATTTAACCCCGTTAACCGATTAAGTCTAAACACGTTTCTAGTAAACTTATTATTGCGTACCCAGGTTTGATTTGGCTCTACAATAGCAGTTTGCATATTGTTATGGGTAAACTCAAAATACTCAGCGACCCCTTCATTTAACCACCTAGGCGTGTACCCTAAAACTGCTTTATTAATGGCATGTACTGCTTCGTGGACTGCCGTTCTCATGGTGTTTTGTTCGCCACTAAAATTAATAAACGCAGAGTTAGTTGCATGAAAATACATCCCTGCTGTATTTTCTGGATTGCCGCCATTGTTCCTAATAACGGCGTTATAAGCCCTACGATTAGGTAATACAGTTAAATTTAGCTTTACTTTTTTTAAGGCATGCGCACCAATAATTTGTCCATACACCTTAAATACGGTATTAAGTTTTACTTGTAGCTTTTGCCTAAATGAAGGGGGTAAATTAGGTGTGTTTAAAGTAAGGTCAAAATAATCCAGTGGCTCAGCAAAATTACTTTCGTACTTAGATACCGCAAAGTTAGGCTTAGTATCACTAAAATGCGCAACTCCCGCCTTATCGGTCCAAGTGTATATATCGCCGTTACGTTTATATTTTACCTCGCCTAAAGATATATCTGTACATTGTGTTTTATCTGCTTGAGGCGAGTGGTTCCGCGCAGGTACAAAAGAGCTGCTCGCAGGCGTTTTTTTAGAGCTTACAGGTTGTGATTTAGCTAATGGCTTACTTGGCTGAGTTACGTTTAAATCGTTGTAAATACGCTTAACTTCACCTATCGGGTCGTGATAATTAAACACTCGCCCTGTAAAATGATTAGCAATAAGCGCTGATGCAATAAGCATCACAACAAACATAAATACTATGCGAAGCTTAGTACTAAACATAGTTACGGGCGCCCCTGCCATTGGGTTTCAAATACTTGCTTTTGCGCCACTCTGTACTCGCTACACCAAACAAAATCGCTTGTTTCCATTTCTTTTTTACGACACTGCTTAGGCAGTTTATAAAATTTAGACCACGCCTCAAGCTTAGCTTTGTTTTTATAGCTGGCGCTGTGCAAGGTCATGTTTGATACCTTTTGATTAAGTAACCATTTGGTATTTACTGAACGTGAAGCATGTGGACGGTATGAGTGATTACTCTTTCTAAGTTTATTACAGTGCTTTGCCAATTGGCTAAACAACACTTTGTCGCGAGCCGTTAATCGCTCACCTTTTTTAACGCTATAACCTTGCCTAAATTCAGAGCGAATAGATTCACGCTCCTTTTTTATGCTTGCGCACTTACTTTGCGTGTAAGCCTCGCCTGCATAAGCGTATGTTGAAATAAAACTAAGCAAAACTAAAATCCATTTATTCATTATTCACTCCTTTAAATAACACCTCAAATAAGTGTACCTATTTAAGGTTAGCAGTGCATTAAATATTGCCCTGTTTTGCCTCATTAGTACTTACCGTTTAGGAAAAATTAGCCGCAGAGTTGGCTCAAGTTAAATGGTCGATGGTTAATTTCGCTTGTAGACGTCGAGCTTGCTCACGTTAGAAGCGCAGCTTCTCATTGCTTAATAATATTAACACCGTAAAAGCCCTGCTTTTATAACGCCAACAAGTTGCGCGTCTACAGGTTATATCAAAGTGTTCTGTTAAAACTCGACGTAGGCGCGAAGCTTGCTCGCGCGAAAAACGAAGCTTTTGAAATAATTTACTTATATCGCGTTGGCGATGGCAACCAAAGAGAAGTAGCCGCCGACTTCTCTTTGGAATCTCTCGGCGCCCCGAGGATCACACTATCTCCTCAATTTAAATTAATGATATGAACGTAAACGCGATGAACACACAACTTTCACATCCCTGTACGCTGCCCAGTTCGGGTATCCCTACCCTCTCGTTCAAAACTACGTTTTTCACCCATTTGTAAGCATCACTTAACGCGCATCCATGCTGCTATTACTCATCATTAATTAAATTTCGGATGTGATCACGGGGGAGTGGCCTAAGCATCAGCCTTCAATTCAATAATGAGTTAATGCTTGTTTACAATGCACTTTTAAGTAAACTAACTACTCGCTAACAGGGAGTGGTTTTAATGCAGCAAATTGGTATTTACGAGCAGTTAATTACGCAAGTAATTGAGCAAAACTTAAATCGTGATCAATTTTATGTTGGCGAACGCCAGCTTGAAACGGCCGAAGCCGCAACATGGCTTTCACGCTTTTTAGGTAAACTCGTAGAGCATGCCATTAATGCTATTCCTAACTCTAACGAGCGTTTGCAAGAACAAATCAACCTCGCAAACAGCCTTGTACTTTGGCTTAAAGATCATATTCGCGATGATGAGCTAATTAACGAAAATCTTATCGACAGCCAAGGCCGAATACTTACCGCGTTGTTTAATACCCAAAACCCCATTGCAGCCAACCTTAAAGATTACTCAAGCGATATTTTTCCGCTAACAGGGCTTACACAAAGCGAGTTATTTAGCGGTGCTAATGCGGGCATATCGCTCGAAACCGAACTAAAACGCGAGATTAAATCGTCCGACACTATTTACTGGCTGGTCTCATTTATAAAATGGACGGGGCTGCGCATTTTTAAAAATGAGCTTGAAGCGTTTACCAAAAGCGGCAATAAACTCAAAGTAATTACCACATCGTATATGGGTGCAACGGATGCTAAAGCAGTTGACTTTTTAGCCAACCTACCAAATACAGAGGTAAAGCTAAGCTACAACAACCAGCAAGAACGCCTACACGCAAAGTCATACTTGTTTATGCGTAATACAGGTTTTCATACCGGTTATATTGGCTCCTCTAATTTATCGCACTCGGCGCTTACCAGCGGCCTTGAGTGGAACTTAAAAATTACCGCCCAAGAAATACCGCACATCATAGCCAAAACCAAAAGTACCTTTGAAACCTATTGGCAATCGCCAGATTTCGAGTTGTTTACTGGCAAAGCTGAATGTAAAGAAAAGCTCATTAATTCACTTAACGAGCAACGCGGTGTTGGCCAAGCAAGCAGCCAGTTTTATTTTGATATAACACCAAAAACACATCAGCTCGCCATTTTAGAAAAACTAAGCGTTGAGCGCAGCGTGCATAATCGCTTTAAAAATTTAGTGGTTGCTGCAACGGGCACGGGTAAAACAATCATATCGGCGTTCGACTTTAAAACCGTTTACGATAAAAATCCAAACGCACACTTTTTGTTTGTAGCCCACCGTGAAGAAATACTCAAACAAGCGCAGAGCGCTTATCGTGGCGTGCTTAAAAATAACGACTTTGGCGAGCTGTGGGTAGGTAACTATAAACCACAACGCTACAACCAATTATTTGCATCAATCCAAACATTAAACAGCCAAATTGAATCGCTAAAACTAACCCACGATTACTACGACTACATAGTAATAGACGAAGTACATCACGTAAGCGCTGCAAGTTACCGCGCTATATTAAATCACTTTACGCCCACTATATTACTTGGCTTAACCGCCACACCTGAGCGCCAAGATGGCGCAAATATACTCGATGATTTTTGCGGCGTAATAGCCGCCGAAATTCGCTTGCCAGAGGCAATCAACCAGCGCCATTTATGCCCATTTCAATATTTTGGATTAGATGACGACACCGACCTAAGCCAAATAACATGGCGCGGCGGCCGTTACGATATAAGCGAGCTAAGTAACCTTTATACAGGGGAGAACAGCCGCGCTAACAAAATTATATCCAGCCTTGCTGATATAGTTACCAATGTTCACGCTATTAAAGCACTGGCGTTTTGTGTAAGCCAAAAACACGCTGAATTTATGGCTAAAAAGTTTAACTTAGCAGGCATAAACGCCGACGTACTGACCAGTAAAAACACCAATGAGCGCGCGGCCAAACAACAAGCGCTGCGCCAAGGCGAAATACAAATACTTTGCGTGGTTGATATTTTTAACGAAGGGGTCGATATCCCAGAGGTCGATACTCTGTTATTTTTACGCCCAACCGAAAGCCTAACGCTGTTTTTACAGCAACTCGGCCGTGGCCTACGCCTGCCCGACAACAGCCAAAAGCAGTGCTGTACCGTACTCGATTTTGTAGGCAATGCTCGCCCAGAGTACGACTTTGCCAGTAAGTTTCGCGCGCTTATAGGTAAAAGTAACCAACCAATAAAAACCGAGATTGAAAACAACTTCCCGCATTTACCGCTAGGTTGCCGCATTGAGCTACAAAAGCGCACTCAACAAACAATATTAAAAAATATTCAGCAAGCTATAAACTCTAAACGCCGTTTACAACAGCTGATAAATAGCTATTCGCAGCATACCAATGACACGCTAACGCTAAGTAACTTTTTACGTATAAACCCACAAGTCACGCTTGAAGATATATACAAACCAAAAGATAAAAAGCTCGGCGGCTGGCACTGGCTAAAAGGCGATGAAATACCAACAGAACAGGCCGATATTTATGCCGCGTATTACCGCGCAATCAACACCCAATTACTCGGCTGCGACTCGCTCAGTTACTTATGCTTTTTACGTGACTTATGTAATAACGACTTTAGCTTTACCCCAACACCACAAAACCAACAGTACGCGCTTATGGCGCATTACAACTTTTGGGATACCACTGGCACAAGTTTAGACTTTAAAACGCTCGAACAAAGCTTACAAGCACTTAAACACAAAGAGCTTCAGCACGAACTTGCTCAAGTAATTACGCTATTAATAAACCGTATTCACCAGCAAGAAAGTGATTTAGCGTGCCTACCTAATCATGCAATAAAATTACATAGCCGCTACACGCGACAACAAATACTTGCAGCTTTTGGCGCACACTCATTTGATAAAAAATCGACCGCTCGAGAAGGCGTTTTAGAATTTAAAAACCAAAACCTAGAGCTACTATTCGTAACACTCAACAAGTGTGAAAAAACCTACTCGCCCACCACGCTGTATCACGACTACGCAATCAGCCCCACCCTGTTTCATTGGCAAACGCAAAACAGCGCCCGCCCAGAACATGGCCGTGGCCTAAGTTACATACAACACCAAAAAACAGGCAAAACCATCCTGTTATTTGTCCGCGAGCAAGGCAAAGATGAAAACGGCCGAACCATGGGGTTTGTAAACTACGGCGAGGTTAAATACCAAAGCCACAACAGCAGCCAGCCGATGAATATAACGTGGGAGTTAACCAACCCCATGCCAAGTGAAATGTGGCATGAGGCGGGGAAGTTGGCGGTTGGATAATGGATATGAATTTAATAGCTTGAATGCTATGTGCCTAATCTACTAATAGGCTTATCAATACTATTTCTAATAGCTGGCGGGTAAGTACCAGAAGCAGATATAGCCTAAGTACATTATGAACGTTGTAAAACGTGATCCCATGACTCTTGCTTTTTTAACTGGAGTAGTACTTTACGAACGTTCTAACAGCTGTATTTTATGAGTAAGCTCTTTGTTACTTACATTATTGTATGGTACCTACTGAGTCGGATAACTCGTTCAAGTGCTTTCTATCACACGACTATACAAAATAAATTGGACAACCATTATTAAATACTTTTAGCGCAAAAAACCTAGCTTTGATCGTTACAAATAAAAATGACTGCCCATTTGACGTTTAGAAGACAATGATGGGGACCGCTCTATCTAGATCCCCGCAGGTTTAGCTTTAGTTTCTATCTTACTGCGCATCCCTTCACCAACTTTATCTCTCCTGAAATCAAACATATTCATCTCAAAGGTATTAATTGAAACCTGATCATTGCCATGTACATGGGCAATAAGACGCTTGTGTGGTTGCTTGTAAGGTGCTTTTGCAAACGAACCGCCAAACTCCCCTGAATTTAATAATACGACATGCTGGTACATGTGATAGTGAAGCGCCTCCACCATTGAATCAAAAGTATTTACATCTTGATTAAGAGCACTAACCAAATAAGCATTTGATTTATCACGCAAGTCTGCGCTTAAGGCAATATCTGTGGCGTCATAACAAATAGAACCAGTTAAAACGAAACCCTTTTCACCTTTAAAGGCTGGATGTACTAGCTCAAGTAGTAATTGATATGGACGCCAAGGTTGAATTTTACCTTTTTCATCAGCCATCATATTTTGCTTGCCCTGCAAACGTATCATTTCTCGCTGATTTGACTGATGCTTCGTGGGTACAATCCAGACTGCGCAATTATTTGGGCCTTTAACTCCATCTTGCTCAATAAAACCAAGACCAGCAAATACTATGGCCTTAGTCTTTCTTGACAAAGCTACCAACACATCTAAATCGTCATTGTTGATCGCAAGCTCAGGCCAAACGATAAGGTCCGCACGTTGTTTTTTTTCTTTTTCATTAGTGTTTTGTGCTTCGAGATGCTTCAGAACTAACTCAGCAACAGATGCGATATGTTTTCTGTGCTTCGAACGATATTTAAAATCAGCCAACATTATGCCGAATTTAGAAAAATCCTTTTTCAACGGCATTTTCGACTGCACCATCACCACAGATAACGCTTTTTTATCTTTTGACCAGTCTAAAGCCTGCTTCTCAAGCAAGCTTGGCATACCAGATAGCGTGCAATACGCTTCTTTCAATAGCTTTAATCGCTCATCGACCAACTTAGTCACCACCTCTACAGACCATAATGAAGGCCATTTATATCCATGATCATTGACGCTAATTCCCGGCCATTTCAACAATTTCGAAATTAAACCCGTTATCCAACCTGACACTTGCGCTCCCACTCCTGATATAGATTCAGGAGTAGTCATTAAGCCTAGCTGTCTTTTATAAGCACTTGTTCGAATACCTCTATAACCCGCTTTCGCATCAAAGGTTTGACCAAAAGAAGTCCAGTCTTGACCGCCAACTAATACAGCTCGTATAAACTCACCCAAAGACCTTAAAAATACAATGTCTGCTTCAACTTCAGAACTAAAGTTTTCCCAAGTTTGGTCTAACTTACCTTTGAGCTTGAATGCAAAAGTAAGCTCAAGCTCTGCATCAAAAGCTTCTTTCTTAACTATGGTGGAAAAATGTAAAAACTTAACCTTTGTAGCAGCAAGATCAATTGTGTGTTCACCGTTGTTCTTCAATTGTTCAACGTTTGCTAAAGCAGCTTGCATCAATTTTAACGCCATCACCTCATTAGCGAATGGATTATCATCTCGAAGAATTAGTCGTAACAGACTTATATTCTCCTTGATCTGATCAAGAGACTTAGCTAAAGGTTTAACTTCAAGACACAGCGACTCATTTAAATCCTTTGCAACTTCGCTTAATTGCCAAGTTTGCTTTACACCTCTGGCATGACGAATCAAAGTCGTTACCAATTGTTTATCTTGCTTGGCAAGTAAAGTGAGGCATTCTTCAAAAGATGCCTGCTGTTTTATTTTTTCAATTAGACATGACGTTGCACGAATAAAACATTTACTCATGTCATTAATCTGGCTCGCCATTAAAATTGCAGCAGCCAAACCTTGCCCTGTAATATTCTCAGGCAGTGTAATTTCTCTAAAGCCTCGGTTGAGCTTAGAAATCAAATCAAACTTCTCATCACTGCTTTTTTGTTCAAGCTTGGTATCGCCTCGAACCAGTAATAGGAAACGGGCCTGTTCTTTTAGTAAATCGAAATTATCACTAGGCATAATTGGCCGCCGAATGTTGAAGTAACTCAAAAAACTCATCCACATTGGCATGAGCAGGAATTGCCAAAGAGTCTTTTTTGTGAATCACAGTGGCAGCATGACGGAAAACCTCTGATAGACAGTATCTTGCCACAGCTTGTTGTTTGGGCTCATTTTCTCGCAACATTAACGCTTCAAGCTGCTGTAAAACAGGCTCAAGCAACTTAGTCGAAGGGAAAAGCTCTAATCCTTTTTTAAGCAATAAAACCAATGCCGGATCGTAACTCCAGCAAGCAATAAAGCGTCTAGCAATACGCTCTTGCAAATAATCCCAATCTCCTGGCTGTAACTGGCCGTTTTCATCAGGCTCTTGTGTAGTAAAGTGCCGCATTTCGTTTAGCACCTTTACCAACTTGTTTGCCGCAAAGCGCTTCAATGTATCTTCCCGCACATCAAAACGTTGATTTTCGATATTGGCGAGTAAATTAACGGGAAAACCATTTTCTTTAGATTTAACTAACACTTTATTTGATAGTGACAACAGAGACTCTAGTTGACCTAATTGATTTTCTGCTTCATCAAAAGAAATTGGACCACTTAATCGGCTTTGAATTTCTTCTAAGTTCTTGGAAAGGCCAACTTTACGGCCATGAAAAATTTCTACCTTAGTTTTTTCACTGTTTAGTTTAAGATTTAACTGTTCCCAGCAGTCTAGGTTCTCAACTAATATGTTAACGGCCTCAGTCACTACGCTTATGCGGTTTTTGTTGTCAAAGCTTTTAGGTCCTACGACCACCAAACGAATATCGTCAACATAGCGACAATAATCGACCAGTCGCAAGTTGCTATTTGAGAAGCACTTACCGATATACTCTTGAAATTGATCATCAAAATCAAGCATGTATACATTAGATAAGAAACCTGCAGCAACTAGACCTTGTGGCAGGCCTTTTGGTGCGGAAGGTACTTCATTTGATTTGCAAAGCTCCTCGTATGCATTAGCCGCATTTTTAGTCCATGCCCATTGTTCAAATGCAGCCAGCAAATGATCTAAACACTTATAATCACCGTCTAGGTCTTGGCGTCCGCTTAGCTTATTGATCTTTTTGATTAGCCATTCACGCTTGATCAAATCAAAGAACTTAGACAAATCAAGCTCTATTAGGTAAACACGCTCATCTGGTGATATTTCACCAAGCTGCTGCGTTGCAAAGTAGTAAGGCCGCTCTAAAAAACGCCGATAATCAACAAAGTACTTACTGTAGATTGTCGTCGCACCATAACTATGATTGGCTTGCCCATCGTCTCGGTATTGACAATATAAACGATTTCCATAACTCACTACTCCTTTTTCATGCACGTCACTAAAAGGCACTTCAGGATTGCCTTGAGCTGTTTCAACTTTATTTGCTAACCCCATCATAAGTAGAGTCATCATCGACTGTTCACGAATAGGTATGTGTGCCAACGGCCTTATATTCAAAGGTGATTCTGAGTTGTTCTTCTTGTGATCAGGTTTAGGTTGCCAGATTAAGTTGTGGTCTTTAGGCGTTTCCGGTTCGCCAATAGCGTCAAAAATCTCGGCTTCGACAAACTCCCATTGATAAGTTTTAGGGGCTGGCACCAATTCAAGTTTTGAAAATTCAATCGGCTGAGCAAGACTTGTAACCCATTGGTCACAGTGGTCAACCAAATTAAGCGCAGACAAGTCTAGCTCAAAATTATCGGCATACCAGTTAGTGGTGCGAATATATTGGTGACTCTTTTTCCATGCTAATGCCATGAGAAGCGGATCGCCTAAATACTCATCTGCAAGCGATATTTCCTCATATTTTTTATCAATCACTGGCATAGATATTCCTTATAGTTTCAACAAACTCACAGAATGTCGAATGCCACTCCTGTGTAACGGGTAATCCTATTTTTCCATTTTTTCTAACCACAATACTTCCTCAAACACTGAGCTTCCAAGACACCTAATGCTTCAAGAACTGGTGCTGCTTGCAGCATCCGAGTTACTTGATTTGTTAGCTTTACATTCTCCGTCACTTGATGAGATAAACTCCCGCCTGCATTTATAAACACCAATCGACCAGCACACGTCAATTCCCCGTGATCACACCTGAAACTTAGTTAATGATGAGTAATTTACAGCATGGATGCTGTACAAAGCGTAGCTTGGCCATGGATGGCCTATCTACGCTGGTTACGTTCACATCATTAACGTAAGTTGAAGATACAGTGTGATCCTCGGGTGCGCCGAGAGAGTCCAGAGAGAGGTCGGCGGCAGCCTCTCTTTGGTTGCCATCGCCAACGCGATAAAACCTCGAATAGAGGTTTTTGAATCCCTTTTCCCAAAACTAAAGTTAACTATATTTAGATTTTTGGGTAATCAATTAACAACTTTGATCTTGTTATCCAACCTGCTTAGTAACAATAGATCTTTAATAAAGACTCTCAGTACTTCATCTGACTCAGAGCGCTTACTTTCTAACCGTATGATAATTATTGAATTTATTAATCCAACAAAACGAATTAAAGCTTTTACAGTCTCTATGAAAACATGCAACCCAAATGAAAAAAGTAAAATTAGAAAAAAGCCTGAAATCAAATTATTTAGTTCAAGGAGTTCGAAGAACACCTCTGAATCACTCACACCTTTCATTACTAATAAAAAACAAATAGACATTAAAAAAATGAATAAGCTTAAGATTCTTGCCTTTGAGCTATCACTAAATAAACTAGAGAAGAACGTTTGCCAATAATTCTCATAAGGTGTTTTTCTTTCAAAGTAATACTTAAGCATTTTTTCATACTGCTCTGCTGTAACAAAAAACTCTGTACTTTTAATGCCAAGCTCTTTTAGAAGCCACTTTCTTTTAGCACGAAATAATGCACGTTTATCACCACTTTTTTCACCATGCTTTTCAAGAATCAACTTTTTCTTTTTTTCTTGCAAACTTGTGAAAGAAAAAAGAAAAGCAAACTCACTAAAAAATAACGCAGCTATACCGAGCCACTTCTGAGTCGTACTAGACTCTATAATTAAAAGGTAAAATGTTAAAAAACACATTCCTAGAAAAAGAGGGGCTAGAGCAATTGTAAAAAACCAGTTCCGCTTCATTTTAAAATTTAAGCCTTTACTGCTTTCAAAAGCAAAATAATATCTAGTCGCAATATGAAAAAGCTGTTCCAATTTTTAAATCCCTTTTAATTTTTAATACAAGAAGACAGGTAATTTTCTTTAATATTGATCTACAACTTATGAGAAAACTCCCGCCCTCATTCATAAACAACAATCTACCAACACACTCCAACTCCCCGTGATCACACTCGAAAGTTATAAATTGATGAATAATCACTTGCATGGATGCAAGTTAAGCCGTGACTTCGCCATGGATGGCGAATACACGGCGGTTACATTCACATCAATTGTTAACTTGAGGAAACAGTGTGATCCTCGGGTGCGCCGTGGGATTCCAAAGGGTGGACGGCGGTATTCACCCTTTGGTTGCCATCGCCAACGCGATAAAACCTCGAATAGAGGTTATTAAATCCCTAAAGCTCTCACGCAAAAACCTATTTTAAAAGCTTCGCTTTTAACGCCAGCAAGCTGCGCGTCTACACGTCAAAGCGCGATATAAAATCGCGACTACAAAACCACTTGTTTAAACCGTGCGAACGTTCGCATGCTTTCATCTGCAATCATTACTTCGTAATCTGGGTTTTGAGCGATTAGCTCATATTGCCCGTTTGGTAATTTATTAACTTTACGCAGTAAATACTGCCCGTCTCCGCTTATATCGTCTCGCTCTATAACAACTATTTGATCGCGAAGCGAACCCGCTTTGTCGGAGGTTATAAGTTCAAGTAACAATAAGTCGCCATCAAGTATTGGGTGTTTTCCGCCATTCATAGAGTTACCCGATGCGTGTGCTAAAAAATGTATTTGCGGGTCGAGCTTGCCTGCGCCAAATGGCGCGTCCATTAATTCCATATCGCTTTCATCCCCAGTTTTAAAATGTCCGCAGGCAATTTTAATATTAGGGAAGTACGGCAGTTTTAGTGCGTTATCTTGTTCTTTTGCTGTATCGGCAATCTCTTTAAACGCTAGCTGAGTTACATTGTCAGCATTTTGCTCTGTATTTTGTTTCGTGATTGGCGTTTTTACTTTTAGCCGTTGGCTGTATTTAGCTAAGGTGTATTCAACCAGTTCTAACACGGCGTTGTTTAGTAATTCGCATTCTTCTGCGGGTACGTCAAACGTGGCTTTTATGGTGTTGTTTTGTAAGGTAAACCATTGTGTGCCGTCTTTATTTTTATTGGTGTAGGCTTTAATTGGATTTTTACGCCAGTAGCTTTGCCATGTTTGTGAATTTGCAGCTGCTTGCTGTTCTTTAATTGGTAAATCGTGTTGCTTTAAATTTGGATGACGCGCTAAAACCTTAGCACTCATAGCCGCAAGTTCTACAACTGTTGGGGGTTTGGCAAAGCCATTTAAAGCAACAAATGCTTCAAGCAAAATAGCTTTGAAGCATTTGGTCATACTGGTTGTTTGTATACCTTTATGTAAAAAGTCGTAAAACGGGGCTAATTGCTTGGCACTTTGCTGTGCTTCGTCATCAATATTTTGTGTTTTAGCAATTAGATCAAACCAACTAGTGTAGTTGCTGTTTACCTTTTTTATATCGCCGTAGTGGTAGTAAAACTCACTTAATGTAGGTAAATGACCTAATTGCTCGGCAAGTTGTGTTATATCTTCTAACGCTGTGGTGCGCTGTATTTTGGCTAGCTGCTGCCAAAAGTTGGTAACTTTTAAGTCAATATTTATAAAGCAGCCATTAGCAAGGTTTGGCTTTTTAAGCTTTTTAACTACACCAGTTGGCGTGGTCTCATGAAGTAGTGCATAGGGTTTATTTAAAAAGCTGTGGTGGTTACCAATAAAATCAAGCACCACTAAATGTGTTTTACCTTCAAGGGTGCGTAAACCCCGTCCTAATTGCTGTAAAAAGAGTATTTTAGAGTCGCTTGGGCGCAGCATTAATATGGTATCAATGCTTGGTAAATCAGTCCCTTCGTTAAACAAATCAACAGTAAATAGTACTTCTACTTGGCGCTGTTCTAATTGTTTTAGTGCATCATTACGGCGTACTTTTGACTGGCTATGTACAGATAGCGCTTTTACACCCGCTTTATTAAACGCATCAGCCATGTAATCGGCATGTTTGGTGGAAATACAAAAGCCTAATGTGCGCTGCTGCTTGTATTGCTGCCACTGCAAAAGTGCGTGGTCTGCCCGTTTTTGTGTCGCAAATTTATTTTCAAGCGCTGTTGGGTCAAATCGGCCATTACGCCACGGAATGGCTTGGTAGTTTACGTTTTCATCCCAAATACCGTAGTAATGAAATGGCACTAACGTTTTTTGGTCTATTCCCTGCGTTAAGTTACGCTCAAATACTAGGTTGTTGTCGCATAACCCTAAAATATCAGCTTGGTCGGTACGCTCTGGTGTAGCTGTTAAACCCAGTAAAAATTGAGGTTCAAAGTAATTTAGAAGCTGGCGATATACACGCGCACTTGCATGGTGAAATTCGTCGACAATAATGTAATCAAATGCTGTTGGTGCAAACTGCTTTAAGTGATTACTTCGGCCAATGGTTTGAATCGAGGCAAATAAACACTCAGCGTTTTTGTCTCGCTGTTTGCCGTTATAAAACCCAGTAGATAGAGTGAGTAATTCAGAAAATGTTCGCTGTGCTTGCAAAAGTATTTCTTCGCGGTGCGCTACAAATAAAACACGTTTTGCTTTGAACTGTTTTACATCAAATGCACTTAACCATGTTTTACCCATACCCGTTGCTAAAACCACTAAACCACGCTTAAAGCCCTCGGTACGCGTTTGCGCTAAGGCATTAAGCGCTTCAATTTGAGCTGGTCTTGGTGTTTTAGCTTCATTCTTTTCAATAACTTGCTCAGCTGTATCAGCGTGGTTTACCGATACAAATTGCTGTGTTTTACGCCTAGTAATGTAGCTATTTATCCATTTATGGCTTAAGTGGGTAACAAATTCGTGATTAAAAATATTTTCAAAAGCTGTGCGAATACTTAAAAACTGCTTTGCTGCTTGGCTTGTTTTTGGTTGTGTATAATCGTGTCTAAAATTCCACTCATGCCCTTTGGTTAATGCGCTGGCACTAATATTACTTGAGCCAATAAAGGCACAGCCATCAGTAATCTCGTTTTGGTCGTTTGTTTTGACAAATATATACGACTTCATATGAAAGCTTTGATTACTATGCGTTTGGTAAATGCGCACATCGGCTCCTCGATCTACTAACGCCATAAGTTCTCTTAACGCATTGGGATGAGTAATATCGAGGTAGTCTGAGGTAAGTAATTTAAGCGTTGCGCCACTTTGTAACGCTTCGCTTAGTGGGTCGAACAACAGCGCTAAGCCACTTGGCTGAATAAATGAAACTGTAATTTCAATCTCAGTGGCATTGTTTATGGCATGCACAAGGTTAGGTAATAACGGGTCATTATCACCCGTAATAAGCTGTTGGTTATTACTTTGCAGGTGTTGATGTTCGCTAAAACTATTCACTTATAATTTCGCTTTGCTATGCGTTAACAAGGCATTTAGCCACACTTCGCTTTCGCGCCCTGGTCGTTGATCGACTGTTTGCCATTGTTTTATTATTTTAAGCTCGGTGTGTTGATCAATTAATGCATTTAAAGCAGTTTCGGTTAAATCGGTAAATTCACGGCCATTATGTTCGCGCTCTTGCGTGCCGTATTTAAACGATACATACAAAACACCATTAGGTTTAAGCGCATTTTGTAGGTTTAAAAACGCCTGCGGTAACTCAGCCTTTGGAACGTGTAATAAACTAGCGCAACACCAAATGCCATCGTATTTGTTAACACACTTAAGCTCTTGAAAGGTTTTAACCGCTACTGGTTGTTGTAGGTAATTACTGGCTAACTTTGCAAGTGCTGGGCTTGCATCAAATGCAATAACAATAAAACCTTGGTTTTTAAAATACATAGCGTCGCGGGCAGAACCACAACCAGCATCTAGCACATGGCCGTTTTGTTCAATATACGGCAAAAACTCAGCATAAAGCGCCGACATATCAACATTAAGTGTTGAGTCGCTAAAGGTTTGTGCATGTTGGTTATAATAATTTAGTGTGGTATTGGGCACTGCTTATACCGCTCCTTGGCTTTTGCGCGTTTACAACGTTAATACTGCATTCATGTTTGTTTAATCTACAGGAACAGGCCAATAAATTAAAGAACTTATAAGTAGGTTTTTTTAGCTTAATACGCTGATTGTATTGAATTTCGCACTAATCATTTCTCTCAACCGTAAACTTCTTTGGTTTTAGATACATTTTTTTACAACTTTAACGTCTCATTCATTATTATATTGTTTGGCTAGGTTATACTGTTTAAATACTAATTATTAAAAAAGTACCCCAGAGATTTAATGAATAAATTAATAACCTTATTTGTGTGTGTATTGTTTAGTGCCTCTTGGGGTGTGTTTGCCTGCGAAAAAACGCTAACGGTTGCCTCGCACGATGCTTTTTGGCCACCCTATGTAATGGGTATTAATGGGCAGTTACAAGGTAAAGAGGTGGATGCATTAAATATTATTTTTAAAGATTCGCCTTTTTGTTTTGAAGTAAAAATGCTGCCTAACTCTAAACGGGCTTTTACCGAGCTGCGCCATGGCCGAATAGACATAGGCTGGGCGGCTAGTTTTACCCATGAACGCGCAAAATATGTGCACTTTACTGAAGCCTACCGCACCGAGGTAATGCGTTTATACGAAAACAAAAACAATCAGCATAAGGTTAATAACTTGGCTGATATTTTTAACCAAGGTTTAACCATAGGCGCTAACTTTGGTAGTTATTATGGCGAGGAGTTTGAGCAATATAAAACCAGCCATAAAAAACAAATTGAGTACACTAGTGCAACGAGTAAGCGCTTTGAAATGCTTAACAAACAACGTATAGACTACGCGGTAGAAGACGCGTTAGTAGGCGATTACTTTAGTAAGCGCGGCAAAAACTTAATGGCGGCCCCTACCCTGCCCGCGGTTAATAAAAATCCAATACATTTAATGCTGAGCAAAAGAACTGTAACTCCTAATGAGGTTAACATTATTAATGCGCACATATTAAAAAACAAAGCGGCACTTAAGGCCCTGTTTGAATGAATGGTATTAGCAGTACACGTACATTTTTATTGCTATTGATAACGTTAGGGTTGTTTGCTGTAAAAGCACAAGCTTGCGATAAAACAATTAATATAGGCACTAACGAGCGCTATTGGCCGCCGTATGTGGTGTTAAAAAATGAGAATTTAACGGGCCTTGAAATAAATATAATTAAAACCATTTTTAAAGACTCCCCTTTTTGTATAAATTTTACGCTACTGCCTAACTCACTTCGCGCTTTAGAAGAGCTAAAATACGGCCGTATTGATTTAATGTTTGCGGCGAGTAAAACCCGCCAACGAGAGGTTTACGCGCACTTTAGTGAGCCTTATCGCGAAGAGGTGATGTTGTTATTTCAGCATACTGACTCTGCAAATATAAGCTCGTTAACGCAGTTATTTAAGCAAGGTTTTACAACCGGAGTTAACCGCGGCAGCTTTTTAGGGCATGCATTTAAAGCATTGAGTGATAAATATAGTAAGCAAATAGTACTTACCGCCGATGCCGATAAACGCTTTGCTTTATTAAATAAAAAGCGAGTTGATTTTGTAGTAGATGACGCGTTAGTAGCAAACTACTTTGCTAACAAATACACAGCAATTTTACCCGTTGAGCAAGTAGCGCCTGTAAATGTAAATAATGTGCACTTTATGATGAGTAAAAAAACAATAACGCTTGACGAAGTTAATATAATTAACGCGCATATAGTAAAAAACAAAGCGGCGCTTAAGGCGTTATTTAAGTAATAATACCAATCTACATTAATACTTAATCATTTTTAGGGGCTAAACGTGTCGCTATCTGCGTTAAAAAACTCTCATTTACGACTGCATGGATGCAGAAGGTAGAGCAATGCAGGAGCAATTGCCGAGAACAACTAAATAGCGAATTTTTTGCCTTACTATCAACACGTTTATCCATCCTCAAAATAGATCACTTAATTATGCGGATTGGTATAAAAGGACGTTTTATGAAAATGTTACTATTAATACTTTTGTTTGCGCAGTTTAATACGCTAGCGTGCACTAAAACGTTAAAAATGGGCACTAACGAAACCAACTGGGCACCTTATTTAATTAAGCAGGGTAATACCTTTATAGGTGCAGAGGTAGATACGGTTAACGCTGTTTTTAAAAATTCGCCTTTTTGTATTGAGTGGGTTTATTTTCCGAGCTTATCGCGGGTTCAGCAAGAGCTAAAAACTGGCCATATTGATATTACCTTTGCGGCAAGTTATACAAAAGCGCGCGCCGAGTACTCCTATTTTACTGATGTTTATCGCGATGAAATTATGCTGCTTTATAAGCATAAAAACGCTAAAAATGTGGTTGATTTGGTCACTCTTTTTGAAAATGGCGCCACGGTTGCTATTAACCGTGGCAGTTTTTTTGGCGCTGCGTTTGAAAAAATAAAAAAACACTACCCCAACCAAATAGTACTTACCGCAGATGCAAATACCCGCTTTGGTATGTTAAACAAAAAGCGCGTTGATTACGTGATTGACGACTCTGTTGTTGCAAAATATTTTGCTAAACGCTACAACACAATTTTACCGGTAAAAACAGCGCCAGCTATTAATGTTAATGGCGTACATTTTATGATGAGTAAACAGTCGATCACGCTTGACGAAGTAGCTGTAATTAATGGCCTTATTAAAAATAATAAAGCGGCCATAGAGCGCATTTACAAACCCTATTAACTTGGGGTTATATTCATTTAGTGTTTTCGCGCGAGCAAGCTCTAAGACTACAAATACCCTGACACAGGGGATTAATAAGTAGCAGCGGCTTTATGCCGCGAAAAATTTAATACCAAACGCGAGGTACGCTCCTGCTACGCGCCATACTCATTCCCCGTTGACGCGTTTAAAAAGTGATTATGTCACCACCGAGAAGTGAAGGAGAAGAGCAAGAGAAGTGACTTATTTATACCTGTGTTTCTCTGTGAAGCGCGAAGCGCCTCTGTGCCCTCTGTGGTTAAAACAAGTTAAGCCAATTATTCCTAAGAGGTTAAGAGACGCTGCGCTTTTAGAGAAGTGACTCGCATTTTGCGCGAGCAAGCTCTAAGCCTACAACTTTCACTGCTCATTGACTTTTCTTTCTCTGTGTATCGCGAAGCGCCTCTGTGCCCTCTGTGGTTAAAAACAAGTTAAGCCAATTATTCACAAAGAGGTTTGATGCGCATGCTGTAAATAGAAGGCCTAAAGTTCAAGGTCAGAAGTGCTGGGAAGCCCAATACCCGCCGCTTGTGAACTTTTACTCTTCCACCTTTAATCTAAATTAGCTTGCTAATTCGGCCATCGCTTTTTGGCTAAACAAGTGCATAGTTACATAATGTTGGTTTTTAATAATCGTCTTCACAATTTCCTGATCTATATTCAAATAATCATGCACAAGCGCATTTCGTAAACTGATTATTTTAAGCCATGAAAGCAACTCATTATCAGTTAAAGCACCGAGTTGAGTTAGTTCGCTAAATGTTTGGTAGGCGTTACTGCTTGTCGTATTTTTATACTTTTTAAGCCAATGTTTAGATAAGCCAATACATACTTCTGTCATTAACTGTAGCAAACGCTCTGCGGCACGATAGTCTCTATTATTAAGTTGATCTACTTGGCTTAATTCGTCGAGCTCTTGCATATATTCATCAATATGTCGTGTTACTTCTCTTATATAAAGCGCTATTCCTGTATCAGTCATGGTTACTCGCTATCATCTCAAATTCAAACTGGCTATAAATACGCTGCTGCTCTCTCATCGCTCTAAGGCTATTTTTACCTAAAATTGCCTCCCCGTATTCCACGATATTGAATGCAAGGTAACTGGGGATTAAGTTTATATCAACGATTGAAATAAGCTGTTCGTTTAAACTAAGTTCATTATTGATTTCTAATTCGAGCTCTTTTGGCCTTAGTCGTTTATCAAAAGAGCTAAGGTCAAAATTTTTAAAAGCGATCGCCAGATCAATATCACTATGAGGTTGCGCTGTACCTTTGGCGTGAGAGCCATACAGCCACACCACTTCAATGTCGCTATTTTTCTGCAAGTAATTAACTATTTGTTGAAAAACATTATTGCTCAAAACAAAAAAACATTAGTAAAAACTAAGATAATCATAACTTATCTATTTTATACTGAACACTAAAACCGATAATGCATACTTATTTGTGTAAGTTGATTTTAAATGATGTATTCACTAAAGAAGCGCTAGATAAAAGACTCTAGGCTGTTTACGCAGACCCGTTACCCAAAGCCCCTGCTTTTTTCATCTCATTTACCATCATTCATTTCTCTTTGTGCAATTTGCTCTCAAGTGAACTTTCTACAAAGAGAGCGAAGAGGCGCTGCGCTAAAAGAGTCAATTATAGATTGTGCTCAAAACCCGCTGTTTGTAACCTTTTGTTTGTTTAGATCTTTTTGCGTAACCAAAACAAACTGCCTTCGGTTGCTATCCAGGCTTGTTTACCAAGTGAATGTAGGTATAAAGCCACTTCTTCTTTACTACCTAAGTTGCAAAACTCAAAGCCGTCAGCTTTTAGTTTTTCTTGCCCGGTGAGTATTTTTATAAAATGTTTATTAAGCTGTTTAAGTTGCTTTTTGTATTGCTTGGCTTGTTTAGAGTCACCATTTTTATAAAACTCACTCAAGGCGCGGCTTGCTGTGGCATGGAGCTCTTCGCTGTCAAAGTCGGCCAAAAATGCATCTAACTTTTGCCACTGCCCTTTAATTATATAGCAGTTCATTAGCCAATAGCGATTAGCTTGATTATCCATGGGGTTTAGTTGCCACAGTGTTTCTAATTCATCAATGGCAAATTGTATATTACCTTGTAACGCATTGATTTGCGCGCGGTGCGCCCGTAAGATCATATAAGGCCGTGTTTCGTGGATCAGCCAAAAATGGCCTTGATTTTGTGCTATGTATTGATCTGTTATAAAACCATCGAACAGTTCAAGTAACGCTTCTATCGGTTCAAACGCACTTGGAGTAAAGTCACTAAGGATTGTTTCCATTAACTGTTCTATCATTTCGTCGTCAATCATTTTACCAGCTGCAAAATCATCGTTGTGCTGCTGATTTGTAAATTGTTCGTTAAACGCAGCTTCGTCTTCATCGCTCCAGTGGGTGTCTTCAATAAAACGAATGTTATAAAGCACATCGGCTACAAAGTAGGTGTAATTCTTTTTAAATGATTGCGCTAAGCCTTGATCGCCAGCAAATTTTTTCATTGCGGCTTGTTCAGAGCTAAACGCAATAAGTACTTCATTCAAACTTACTAGCGCCTCTTTTTGATGTTTATTTAGGCTACGTTTATCAATCAATTTAAGTGCCTGTAATGCCCCTTTACAGTAATTTGGTAATGGCATATTAGCTTTAAGTGAATCGCGGTAATCGGTTTTCGATAAGCTGCATTTAGTGGGCATTTTAAAATCTTCGAGCATCACTTTTTGCATGCTGTTATTGTAATTTTCCATCAGGCTTTCGACATACTTTAACTCTGCGTCAGATTTGAAATTAATTTCACCTAATAGGTCTGGCTGCCATTGGCTGGGCATTATTATGTCGGGCAGTAAGCCTAATCCTAAAAAGTAACCTTGAATAAAGTAATAATCTGGCTGCTTTACACTTAACTTACTCAGTTTTATGACTTCACTGCGAATTTTAGCTGGCGACATAACTCACTCTTTTTTGATATTTTTTACTACAATAAAGCCGTGTTCAAAAGCAATCAACTGAATTAACGTTTAAATAGGCTAGCCTTTAATATGCTTGGCCTGTATAATTTGCCGCCTTATTTACTCCTATTGCTTGGTCTATTTTCGCACCTGCTGCGCCCATAACCCTGTCAGTATTTTTCTAGGACACCTTTTTTGATCTCCACCGCAAATATTACAATGCAGTTTGGCGCAGAGCCGTTGTTTGAAAACATTTCAGCTAAATTTGGTAACGGCAACCGTTACGGTTTAATTGGCGCTAACGGCTGTGGTAAGTCGACCTTCATGAAAATTTTAAGCGGTGCGCTTGTGCCAAGTGCGGGTAATGTGTCGATTACGCCGGGGCTTAAAGTAGGTAACCTAAGCCAAGACCAATTTGCTTTTGAGCAATACAGCGTTGTAGATGCCGTAATTATGGGCGACGTTGAGCTTTGGAAAGTAAAGCAAGAGCGCGACCGTATTTATTCATTACCAGAAATGAGTGAAGAAGACGGCATGAAAGTAGCCGACCTTGAAAGCGTTTTTGCCGAAATGGATGGTTACACAGCCGAAAGCCGCGCTGAAGAAATACTAATAGAAGCGGGTATAGATAAAGAGTTTCATTATGGGTTAATGGCAAACGTGGCGCCTGGTTGGAAACTACGTGTGCTTTTAGCTCAAGCACTGTTTGCAAACCCAGACATACTGCTACTCGATGAGCCTACCAATAACTTGGATATTCATACCATTACGTGGCTAGCTAATGAGCTAAACAAACGTAAATGTACCATGATTATTATTTCGCATGACCGCCATTTTTTAAACTCGGTATGTACTCACATGGCCGACATTGACTACGGCGAGCTGCGCATTTACCCAGGTAACTACGAAAAGTTTTTAGAAGCGTCTAGCTTGCAGCGTGAGCAGTTATTAGCCGAAAACGCTAAAAAGAGCGCTGAGATTGACGAGCTACAAGACTTTGTTAACCGTTTTGGGGCTAACGCGTCTAAGGCTAAACAAGCCAGTTCGCGTGCTAAAAAAATGGAAAAAATAAAGCTAGATGATGTTAAAGCATCAAGCCGTATGAGCCCATCGTTAAGTTTTGACGAAGGTAAAAAAATGTACCGCCAAGCGCTTGAAGTTAATAAGCTTGGCCATGGTTTTGACGGCGAAACATTATTTAGCGGCGGCGACTTTTTATTAGAAGCGGGCGCAAAGCTTGCCATTATTGGTGAAAACGGTGTGGGTAAAACCACCTTTTTGCGCTGCTTGGTAAACGAGCTTAAATGCAATGAAGGCGAAATTAAGTGGTCAGAAAATGCGACCTTTGGTTACTGCCCGCAAGACAGCACAAAAGATTTTGATAACGATTTAACATTATTTGATTGGATGTCGCAGTGGCGTACCGCTAAGCATAACGATTTAATGGTACGCGGCATGTTAGGGCGATTATTGTTTACCGCAGACGATGCAAATAAAAAAGCGCGTAACTGTTCAGGTGGTGAAAAAAACCGTTTGTTATTTGGTAAGTTAATGATGCAAGACGTAAACGTACTGGTAATGGACGAGCCAACCAACCACATGGATATGGAAGCCATTGAAGCACTAAATAATGCATTAAAAGACTTTAAAGGTACGCTTATTTTTGTAAGCCACGACCGCGAGTTTGTATCGTCATTAGCCACCCGTATTATTGACATTAAAGACAAACAAGTTATTGATTTTCAAGGTACGTTTGACGAATACCTAGCAAGCATAGAAGAAAAAAAATAGCTTAAGTCGTAGCAGCGATTTTATATCGCGTCTGTTTTGGGTTTATGTTTTTAGGTTTCAAACGTTAAAAATAGCCATGAGAAGCTGCGCTTCTAACGTGAGCAAGCGCAACAAATACAAGAAAAATTAACGCCGAAGCTAAGCCCAATCCTGTAGACGTGCATTGCTTTCGTTTAAAAGCAACGCTTTTACCTGAGTGTAAACCCTCGGCTAAAGCCATGAGAAGCTTCGCTTCTAACGTGAGCAAGCTCGACGTCTACAAGAAAAATTAACGCCGAAGCTAAGCCCAATCCTGTAGACGCACAGCTTGCTGGCGTTTTAAAAGCAACGCTTTTCCCCTAGTGTAAACCCCTCGGCTAAAGCCATGAGAAGCTTCGCTTCTAACGTGAGCAAGCTCGACGTCTACAAGAAAAATTAACGATGGAGCTTAACCCAGCCCTGTAGACGCACAGCTTGCTGGCGTTTTAAAAGCTTGTGAAATAAACAGGTTTTCCTATATTTATTAAAATATATTAAGAAATGGCTCTCATGGTTTCTTCAACAAAACTATTAAAAGGTCGTTGCTCGTCTGCACACAAATATTATTCAGTCACCATATGCTGTGCGCAAAGAGCCAATTTATTTGAAAACTTTGAGAATGCCTGTGTAGCCGCTCGCGCGATCTTTTATATGCAAAAAAATGTTAATACTATTTGCTATACCGTAATGCCCGATCACCTTCATTGGCTTTTTCAGATTAAGGCGCTCTCACTATCTGAGGTAGTTAGGCAGTTTAAAAGCTTAACAACCGTTAAGATTAATGCACTTAGTGGTAATAAAGGTCCAATTTGGCAACAAAATTATTTTGAGCATCAAATCCGCAATGAAAGAGATTTAATAATTCAGGCTCGTTATATTGTTGCAAACCCATTAAGAGCTGGGATTGTGCAAAAGATTGAACAATACCCTTTTTGGGATTGTATATATTTGAACGACGGGGGTTGAGGGTATTATTTTTCAAGAACAAACAATGCTTTTACCCTTATGTTAAACCCCTTTACCAAAGCCCTGAGAAGCTGCGCTTCTAACGTGAGCAAGCTCGACGTCTACAAGTCAAACTAACGCTGGATCTATCCTTCTAACCTGAGCAAGCGCAACAAATACAAGTCAGATTAACGCCGGAGCTTAACCCTACCTTGTAGACGCGCAGCTTGCTGGCGTTTTAAAAGCAACGCTTTTACCTGAGTGTAAACCCTCGGCTAAAGCCATGAGAAGCTGCGCTTCTAACGTGAGCAATCGTAACAAATACAAGTCAGATTAACGCCGAAGCTAAGCCCTGACCTGTAGACGCGCAGCTCGCTGGCGTTTAAAAGCAATGCTTTTACCTTTATGTTAAACCCCTTTACCAAAGCCCTGAGAAGCTGCGCTTCTAACCTGAGCAAGCACAACAAATACAAGCTCAAAGCTAAAATTTAGATAATAAAAAAGGGGAGCGATATTGCTCCCCTTTGTGCCTATAATATTAATTTATTTAAGATCAAATCTGTCGGCGTTCATTACTTTTACCCATGCATTTACGAAATCATGTACAAAACGTTCGTTGTTGTCGTCTTGTGCGTAAAATTCGCTTAGTGCACGTAATATAGAGTTTGAACCAAACACTAAATCTATACGTGTTGCGGTCCATTTAATGGTGCCTGTTTTACGCTCAACAATGTTGTAAACACCTGGCTCAGACGGTTTCCAGTTATTGGCCATGTCGGTTAGGTTTACAAAAAAGTCGGTAGAAAGCGTGCCTACGTTATCGGTAAATACACCGTGCTTGCTACCTGCGTAGTTTGTACCTAGTACGCGCATTCCGCCAAACAGTACGGTCATTTCTGGTGCTGTTAGCCCCATTAATTGGCTACGCTCTAAAAGTAGCTCTTCTGGCGATACGCTAAAGTCGCCTTTAAGGTAGTTTCTAAAGCCATCGTGCACTGGCTCTAATGGTTCGAACGACTCGGCATCAGTCATTTCATCGGTTGCATCGCCGCGACCTGGCGCAAACGGTACTGTTACATTAACACCTGCTTGTTTTGCAGCTTGCTCTACAGCTGCTGTTCCACCTAATACTATTAAATCAGCAATGCTGATAGGCTTTGCCAAACCTGCTTTAAATTTTTCAAGGGCGCTAAGTACACTTGCTAGACGCTCTGGCTCATTGCCTTGCCAATCTTTTTGAGGAGCTAGGCGAATACGCGCACCATTTGCACCACCACGGCGGTCTGAGCCACGATAAGTACGTGCGCTATCCCATGCTGTAGTAATTAAGTCGCTAGCGCTTATGCCGCAGTTAAGTATTTGTGCTTTTAGCTCGCTAATTTCGTCATCAGACAGGGTGTAGTCAACGCTTGGAATTGGGTCTTGCCAAATTAGGTCTTCGCTTGGTACATCTTTACCTAAGTAACACGCTTTAGGACCTAAGTCGCGGTGTGTTAGTTTAAACCACGCGCGGGCAAACACGTCAGAAAAATACTCAAAGTCGTCGTTAAAACGCTCAATAATTTTACGGTAAATTGGGTCTACCTTCATGGCCATATCGGCGTCGGTCATCATTGGGTTTAAACGAATTGATGGATCTTCTACATCGACTGGCTTATCTTCTTCTTTAATGTTTACAGGCTCCCATTGGTGCGCGCCTGCTGGGCTTTTAGTTAGTTCCCACTCGTAGTTTAATAGTAAGTGACAGTAGCCGTTATCCCATTTTGTTGGGTGGGTAGTCCACGCGCCTTCTAGGCCCGATGTTACAGTATGTCGGCCAACGCCGCCTTCTTTTGTGCTGTTCCAACCTAGGCCTTGCTCATGTACGTCGGCAGCTTCTGGCTCTGGGCCTAAGTGCTGGGCTTTACCATTACCGTGAGTTTTACCCACTGTGTGGCCACCTACGGTAAGCGCTGCGGTTTCTTCGTCGTTCATTGCCATGCGGGCAAATGTTTCACGTACGTGCTGCGCGGTTTTAAGTGGATCGGGTATACCATTAACGCCTTCTGGGTTTACGTAAATTAGGCCCATTTGTACCGCAGCTAATGGGTTTTCCATTGTATCGGGTTTTTCTACGTTGTCGTAACGCTCATCACTCGGTGCTAGCCATTCTTTTTCTGCGCCCCAGTAAATATCTTTTTCTGGATGCCAAATGTCTTCACGGCCACCTGCAAAGCCATAAATCTTTAATCCCATTGATTCGTATGCCATGTTACCGGCTAAAATAAATAAGTCTGCCCATGATAATTTATTACCGTATTTTTTCTTGATTGGCCATAGTAAGCGGCGTGCTTTATCTAGGCTTGCGTTATCTGGCCACGAATTTAGCGGCGAAAAACGCTGATTACCGGTGCTTGCGCCACCACGGCCGTCTGATAAACGGTACGTACCTGCAGAGTGCCATGCCATGCGGATCATTAAGCCACCGTAATGACCCCAATCGGCAGGCCACCAATCTTGGCTATCGGTCATAAAGGCTTTTAGATCTGCTTTTACTGCGTCTAAATCGAGAGATTTGAATGCTTCGGCGTAGTTAAAGTCTGTGCCGTAGGGGGTTGATTTAGTATCGTGCTGATGAAGAATGTCTAAATTTAGAGTATTAGGCCACCAATCTGTGTTTACTTTTGAAACAACTGAATTACTACCATGCATTACAGGGCATTTACCCGCTGTTGGCTTGCTCATTGCGAAATCCTTATTTATTTAAAATGACTTGTTTAGCACTTTATTTATAAATCGCTATTTAACGATTAGAAAATATACCGTAATAATATAGGCATACATTAGAGTGTACGCTACCTTTAAATAGGGATTTAAATCGATTGATACCATTGATAATTTTGATGTGCTCTATAGTTAATACAGCGGGAACCCAAAGTGATCATTAAATGGCTAGTTAATTACGCTCTAATTGTTGCTACTACGTGTAGCACCTTGGCTCATGCTTGTTCTAAAACACTTATTATGGGCACAAATGAAACTAACTGGCCCAGTAATCTAACTCATTTAAGTAGTGGCTATGCTGGTGCTGAGCTTAAGGTAATTAAGTTAATTTTTAATGGGGCTGATTTTTGTGTAAAAATCCAACACACCCCTAGCCTTTCCCGTATTCATAAAGAATTAAAACTGGGGCGTATTGATTTTACTTTTTCAGCCAGTTACACAACAGAACGCGCTGAGTATGGCTATTTTTCTGAGCCATACCGCTTAGAAAAAATGAAGCTTTTTAAACATGCATCCAATCCTGATGTAAACACTTTAGCGCAAGTATTTGAACAAGGTTTTACACTTGCTATAAACCGAGGCAGTTACTATGGCCCAGAGGTAGCTGAATATAAAAAGCGCTTTGCAGATCAAATTGTATATACTTCGCATGCCAATAACAGGGCTGATATGGTAAGTAAACACAGGGTAGATTACTCTATTGAAGAGCTAAGAGTAGCGAGTCCTTTTTTAAAAAAATACGCTAATATGTTAATGGTAAAAAGTATAAAAAATATTTACACCAACCCAGTGCACTTTATGTTCAGCAAGCAATCGGTCACGTTGCAAGAGGTAATGACCATAAATAAATTTATACTGAGCAAACAAGCTGACATAGACAAAATATATCAACAGCACTGATGCTAATTTAAAAGCCACTGATCTAATTTATAAAAACTGCCGTAATGGTATATGAAGGGCTTGAAAGTGGCTTTTAATTAAGCGCACATTGGAATACCCCCCTTCACCATGAAATTAAAGTTGTTTATAAAGGTGCATTACTAAGCCCAATGCACCTTTACTTTATAACTCATTGAAATGTATTTTGAATAATTAAGTAAATGTTCAGATTAACTTGATTATTATGGCCACTCACTCCTGTTATTTCCCTGCGACAATTTATTGTTGTTTTAAGCAGTTTTGCCAGCCCACTTTGGGCTGGCTTTTTTTTGCCTAAAATTTAGTACGCTTTAAGGCTATGTGAACAATTATGCAAAATTGCTATGTTGTTTTAAGTTCAAAGCCAACACGCCCTAGTGCCAATAAGCCTTGCATGTTAAAGTGCGGTTAGTCACTAATAATTAACTTAGGCGTACCGATGCGTTTTTACATATCTATTCTATTTATTTGTTTTTTTTCGCTTTTAAATACTGTTAATGCACAAGAGTCTGCTGCACCAACAGAACAGCAACAGCAACAAGCGCTAGAACAATTAAATGAGCCCATGTATAAACCGCTTTTAGAACGCTATATTCTTGATGAGTTAAAAGCCGTTCGCCAAGACCAACAACAATTACGTGAAGATGTAACTAAACAAGTAACACACGCCCAGTTAGATACCGCCGACAGAGCGCTTATTTACACCACAGACACTATTAATAACGTGTTTTTTATTATTACTGCTACGGCCTCTATTTTGGTTTTAGTAGGTTGGAATTCGCTACGCGATGTTAAAAACAAAGTAGAAGATATAGTTAATACACGTGTAAGTGTGATCACTGACGAGTACGAAGATCGCTTAAAAATTCTTGAAGAAAAACTGCGTGTTCGCTCAGAAGAAATACTCAGTAACCAAGAGCGTATTTCGGTAACTAACGAAGTACACTCGTTATGGATGCGTGCAAACCTAGAAAGCGATTTTGCGAACAAAATAGAAATATTTGACGAAATTTTAAAACGTAAGCCAGAAGATGTAGAAGCCATTGCCTACAAAGCCGATGCATTATTAGAGCTAAACGAAACCGCCAAAGCCATTGAGTTATGTAACCAAGCCATTGATATAGATAGCGACTACGGCTATGCCTACTGGCAGCGTGCGTGTGCGTATGCACTTACACACAAACATGCCGATGCTTTAGCCGATATAAAAATGGCTCTTGAATACTCACCAAACTTACGTAATGAGTTACTACACGAAAGCGCCTTTGCCAGCCTACACGACAACGACAGTTTTAATACCATAGTAGCGGGTAGCTAGAGAGTGATAGGCGGGTTATCAGCGTAAAGTGCAAAGCTCACAATAGCAGTAGCAGCGGCTTTATGCCGCGAAAAAATTCAATATGAAACTTTTATCATTGCGTTAGCTCGACGTCTACAAGTCAAATTAACGCAGGAGCTAAGCCCTGCCCTGTAGACGCGCAGCTTGCTGGCGTTTAAAAGCAACGCTTTTACCCTTATGTTAATCCCCTCGGCTAAAGCCATGAGAAGCTGCGCTTCTAATAACGTGAGCAAGCGCAACAAATACAAGTTAAATTAACCCCGAAGCTAAACCCTGCCCTGTAGGCGCGCATTGCTTTCGTTTAAATGCAACGCTTTTAGCCTTATGTTAAACCACTCGGCTATAGCCATGAGAAGCTGCGCTTCTAACGTGAGCAAGCTCAACGTCTACAAGTTAAACTAGCGCCGGAGCTAAACCCTGCCCTGTAGACGCGCAGCTTGCTGGCGTAACGAGCGATAGCTCGTAAATATTAAACCAATACAATCACAAAGAGGTGACCGCGCTTCGCTTTAGAGAAGTAACTAACATCTAGCGCGAGCAAGCTTAGCGCCAACCTTCACTCCTCTTTTTTTCTCTTTGTGCAATACATCATTTGAGTAATGAGAAGCTGCGCTTCTAACGTGAGCAAGCTCGACGTCTACAATGTTAACATTAGCGTTTAAAGTATAAATCGATGGCTTTGGTGAGGAGCTCGTCGAGTTGCTCTTCGAAGGTATCTATATCAATTTCAAAATGGTTTAAATCGGCTAAGCCCTGCCCTGTAGACGCGCAGCTCGCTGGCGTAACGAGCGATAGCTCGTAAATATTAAACCAATACAATCACAAAGAGGTGACCGCGCTTCGCTTTAGAGAAGTAACTAACATCTAGCGCGAGCAAGCTTAGCACCAACCTTCACTCCTCTTTTTTTCTCTTTGTGCAATACATCATTTAAGTAATGAGAAGCTTCGCTTCTAACGTGAGCAAGCTCGACGTCTACAATGTTAACATTAGCGTTTAAAGTATAAATCGATGGCTTTGGTGAGGAGTTCGTCGAGTTGCTCTTCGAAGGTATCTATATCAATTTCAAAATGGTTTAAATAGGCTTTGGCCTGCACTCGCGATAGATTGCGGTTTTTTACGCTGTATTGACGTTCATCTTTTTGTTTATCAAAGCGTGGTAAAAACAAAAATTGCCCGTAATAAGGTGATTTAATATGCTTATTAGCATAACGACAAAAATCTTCTATGTGATCTGCGCCTTGCGGCCCTAAACACCCGGGCTCAACACGGTACATTAAGCGAATTTTTTTGTCGTCTGCTAACTGCATAGTATGCCTTTTATTATTATCTAAAAAATAATACGCGGATTATTTTTCCATCTTTTATTTGGTAGCTCGAAACTAACTCTGAGCGTTTATCTACCACGTTTTCATCTGTTGAACAGGTTTCTGATAGCTCGTGATCTATTACTATGTCGCCGTGAACAATACGCTTTATTGGCGAGCTATTAATGCACTTTAATTTTTTAAACATTAAGCCATAACGAGCTATTAGTTTTTCTTTTCCTTTAAATAATAGCTCATTAGGAAAAATATAAAACTCTACATCTTCATCGTACATTCGAATAAATTGTTCGATATTGCGGGCGTTATAGGCTTCAACTAGTTGCTCTATAACAGCAAGCGACTCACGGGATTGCTTTGCTTTAGCTTGCTGTTTAGCGGTTAATGCTTCTTTGGCTTGCGTTACGGCTTTTTCTGCCTCGGCCACTGCCGCTGCTTTTTCTACTTTATTTTTTGGTTTTTCTACCGGTTTTGGGGTTTCGTTGCCCAGTACTTTTGAATCATCAGGTTTTGTCGTATCTACTTTTGGCTTTTTAAGCTCAGGGGCTTGATACTCAAGTGTGTTTAACTTTTCATCTTTTGTTTGTGTTTGTGAATTGCTTACTTGAGTAGAGCTTGATGCTTGCTCGGTGCTTTTTTGCTCTTCTTGAGTCTCTTCGGTTTGCTCTGCTGCATAACTGATCAGGGCAACAGTAGCAATAAGTGAGGCAAAAATAATAGATAACGATTTCATAACTTTCCTAATATGAACATATAACGCTGTTAATGCTGCAACATAACAAATTTGAGCGTTTTCGGGTAGCTATTAAATGATTGTTATACATTTTACCAATACTGCTCAACCGTTATGTGCCCTGGGTCTCTACGTCGGTTTCGTTTAAAATTTTTGTCTAAAAGTATCTGGGTGGTGTCTTTTACCATTTGTGGGTTACCACAAATCATAAATTGGGCATTATTTGGGCTTGGGGCTTTGCGCGCCTTTCTAAATAGCTCGCCGTTTTGAATTACTGTAGTAATACGCCCTTTTAAGCCCTGCTGTGGCTCTTCACGGCTTACTACCGGCATATAGCTAAGTTGTAAAGGATGTGCGTTTATAAGGGTGTGTATTAAATTTTGATAACTTAAATCGGCATTAAAACGTACGCCGTGCACTAAATTTATCTGCGTGTATTTTTGCCATACCTCTTGTTGCTGCAAAATAGATAAAAACGGCCCTATTGCGGTGCCTGTGCCTAGCATCCATAACTGCTCACTCGGTGGTATTTCGTCTAGGGTAAAAAAGCCTGTGGCGCGTTGCTCTATTAATACAGTGTCGCCTGGTGTTAATTGCGCCAACCGAGGCGATAATAAGCCATCCTCTACATTAATTAGGTAAAATTCTAAATCGGGGTTATTAGGCGCGTTTACATAAGAGTAAGCCCGAGCAATACGTTTATCGCCCTCTATTATCGAGAGCTTAGTAAACTGCCCTGCTTTAAATGGCTCTACATTTGCATTCACTACTAAGCTAAAAAGCGTATCGCTCCACCACGTTACTTTTTTTACGGTTGCATCTACCCAGTTAGACATAGTCAACTCCATAGCTTAACGGTTAAACAACAAAAACAATAAATGGTTGTAATTTATACACTAGCATTAACTTAGTAAGAGTAACACTGCGAGCAGTTACTTTTTAAAGGTAGCGCTTTTACTTTGGGTAACATTAGTTTGATTAAAAAGATGAGTAGCAGCTGCTTTATGCCACGAACAAGTTTAATACCAAACGCGAGTTAAACTCGCTGCTACTTGTTTGTTAATGCGCAACTCGCTTTCGTTTAAAGCAACGCTTTTATAGGCATAAAAAAAGCCGCATAAAATGCGGCTTTGGGGGTTTAGTCTCACTTCACTTTGGGCGTGTCTCCAAAACTTAGTGAATACGTTACCAAGGAACTGTTTGCTAATTTAATAAAATTGCGTTTATTAAATAGACTCTAATGCAATTTTAACCATTTCGTTAAACGTGCTTTGACGCTCATCGGCTGGTGTTGCTTCACCGGTGATCACGTGATCGCTTACCGTGAATAACGCCATTGCATTTGCACCGTACTCTGCTGCTACACCGTATAAACCGGCTGTTTCCATATCGACAGCAAGTACACCTAGTTTGTCTAGGTCTTTGTAGAATGTGTCGTCAGCTTGGTAGAAGGTATCGGTAGTAAATACGTTACCTACTTTTGCTTTAATACCTAGCTCTTTAGCGGCGTTAACGCCGTTTAATAGTAGGTCAAAGTTAGCAATTGCTGAAAAATCGTAACCACGGACGCGTGCACGGTTTACGTTTGAGTCGGTGCTTGCGCCTTGTGCAAAAATTACGTCGCGAATTTTAATATCTGTACCAATACCACCACAGGTACCAATACGGATAATGTTTTTAACGCCAAAGCTTGCAATTAACTCTCGCGCATAAATAGACATAGATGGTATGCCCATGCCCGAACCCATAATACTTACAGGTTTACCTTTATATGTGCCTGTAAAGCCGTACATGTTACGTACGCCTGTTACTTGTACAGCATCATCTAAAAAGTTTTCAGCAATGTATTGTGCACGAAGCGGATCGCCCGGCATTAATACTGTTTCAGCGAAGTCACCAACGTTTGCACTAATATGCGGAGTACTCATTAATTGTTTTCCTTTTTATTTAGGCGCGTTTAGCTTGTTTATAAAGCCGTCACCGTATTCAAGTGCAGGTAAGTTAAACCACTGTGCTAGGGTTTGACCGATATCTGCAAAGCTATTGCGCTCGCCAAGCGGGGTATTTTGCATGCCCGGTTGATAAGCTATAACTGGTACATATTCGCGGGTGTGCTCAGAACCTGGAAAGGTTGGGTCACAGCCGTGATCTGCAGTGATCATTAACACGTCATCTGCATTTAATTGGTTTAGTATAGTTGGTAAGTAATCGTCAAATTCTTTTAACGCTTTTGCATAACCAACAGGGTTGCGGCGGTGGCCAAATTTTTCGTCAAAATCAACTAAATTGGTAAAAATTAAGCTGTTGTCTGGCGCGCTTGCTAATACTTCGCTGCTTTTTTCAAGTAAATTCATTAGCCCTGGGGCTTTGTGCTTTTGTGTAATGCCTTGGTGTGCGTATATATCTGAAATTTTACCAATGCTTATTACTTCACCGCCGTGTTTTGATAATACATCTAATAACGTAGGTGATGGCGGCAGCACAGAATAGTCTCGGCGGTTACCTGTACGCGCAAAATCTGCACTATTTGTACCTAAAAACGGCCTAGCAATAACACGACCTATATTTAGCTCGTCAAGTAACTCGCGGGCAATTTCACACACTTCGTAAAGGCGCTCAAGGCCAAAAGACTCTTCATGTGCGGCAATTTGAAACACGCTATCTGCTGAGGTGTAACAAATTGGTTTACCTGATTTTACGTGCTCTTCGCCTAATTGTTCTAGAATAGTGGTACCTGATGCATGGCAATTGCCTAAAATGCCAGGTATACCGGTACGCGCTATAAATTTGTCTACAAATTCTTGTGGAAAACTCGGCTGTGTTTTAGGGAAGTAGCCCCAATCAAATAACACAGGTACGCCGGCCATTTCCCAGTGCCCTGATGGCGTATCTTTACCGCTTGAAAGCTCTTTTGCATAACCCCATGCACCTTGCGATGCTTGACGCTCAGAAACTAAACACGTTTCACCGCCCGCTGCCTCACAGGCATCGATTAAACCTAATTTAGATAAATTAGGTAACGATAACGCTTTACCCGTTTTGTCGTGGTATGCTTTTAATAAGTGGGCGAGTGTATTTGCTCCAACATCACCAAATTTGTCTGCATCGGGTGCTGCGCCTATACCTAGGCTGTCTGCCATTAAGATGATTGCTCTTGCCATGTTGACCTCACTTTGCTTCTAGGTGGTTACTTTATCCGCTGATCGAATTTTCCGTACAGGACATAAGTCCTGTTTCATAAAAGCTAAACATTATAAATTTGCGTTCTTAAGCAAAGCAAAAGAGATTATTCGTGTCTTTTTTGCTATTGTGATCAACCAAACAACTTTTCCTTTCTGTGTGGGTGAGAACTTTAGTGACACGAACTATTATAGCTATTGCTGGCGCATCGGCGTCGGGCAAATCTCTTTTTAGCCAAACTATTTATAATGAGTTGGTTAATGAGCTTGAACCAGGCGCTATCGCCATTATTGAAGAAGATGCTTATTACAAGGATCAGTCGCATTTGCCTATGGAACACCGTACGCAAACTAACTACGACCATCCTGATGCATTTGAACATGAGTTAATGCTTGAACATTTAACTCAGCTTCGTAGTGGTAACTCTGTCGAAGTACCTACTTATGATTATGCACAACATACACGAAGCGATGAAACTCGTCGCGTTGCTGCAGCTAAAATTTTAATAGTAGAAGGTATTTTATTATTAAGTGATAAAGCACTTAATAAAGAATTTGATATTAAGGTATTTATAGATACACCCCTTGATATTTGCTTAATGCGTCGTATGCAACGAGACATGGAAAAAAGAGGCAGAACATTACAATCTGTTGTTGAGCAGTATCAAGCAACTGT
The DNA here is from genome assembly GCF_037414265.1 of Pseudoalteromonas sp. C12FD-1. Lineage (NCBI taxonomy): Bacteria > Pseudomonadati > Pseudomonadota > Gammaproteobacteria > Alteromonadales > Pseudoalteromonadaceae > Pseudoalteromonas > Pseudoalteromonas sp. C12FD-1. The sequence continues at coordinate 348,968 of NZ_JBBEVD010000071.1, read as the reverse complement.
TAGACCGATGTTTTATCAATTTATTGAGCCTTCAAAGCATAACGCTGATTTGGTTGTGACTCGAGGCGGAATGAACCGCGTTGCGATTGATATTATTAAAAGTAAAATTAAGTATTTACTACAAGAATAATAACGGGAAACATCTGTATGACAACATTTATGAGCTTAGTAGGCATGTTTGTACTACTAAGTATTGCTTTTGCGGCGTCGACTAACCGCAAAGCAATTAACTTACGCACCGTAGCGATAGCCTTTGCCATGCAAGTAGTTATTGGTGGGTTTGTGCTGTTTTTTGAAGCAGGCAAAAACGTGTTAGCAAGTATGTCTAGTGCCGTCTCTTCGGTTATTAGCTTTGCAAACGACGGGATTGGGTTTTTATTTGGCCCGCTTGCTTCGCAAGACACTCTCGGTTTTATTTTTGCTATTCAAGTTTTACCGGTCATTGTGTTTTTCTCAGCACTTGTTGCTGTGCTTTATCACATTGGCATTATGGATTGGATAATTAAAATTCTGGGCGGTGGTTTACAAAAACTTTTGAAAACCTCTCGTACAGAATCGCTCTCAGCTACGGCTAATATTTTTGTTGGCCAAACTGAAGCACCTTTGATTGTTAAGCCGTTTATAGCAACCATGACTAAGTCTGAGTTGTTTGCCGTAATGGTCGGCGGTTTAGCTACCGTAGCAGGCTCTGTAATGGCAGGTTACGTAATTATTGGTGTAGAGCTTAAGTATTTAATTGCCGCCAGCTTTATGGCTGCACCAGGTGGGTTTTTAATGGCCAAAATGATTGTGCCAGAGACCGAAACACCTAAAGATACGCTTGCAGAGTTAGACAGCGATGAAGACAAGCCGGTTAATGTTATTGATGCAGCGGCATCAGGCGCAGCTAACGGTATGCATTTAGCGCTAAATGTGGGCGCAATGCTATTAGCTTTCGTAGCATTAATAGCATTATTAAATGGTTTATTAGGCGGTATTGGGGGTTGGTTTGATTACCCTACTTTAACGCTACAAGAAATTTTAGGTTATGTATTTGCTCCTGTTGCATGGTTACTTGGCGTACCATGGGATGAGGCAATCATAGCAGGCAGTTTTATTGGTCAAAAGTTAGTAGTAAATGAATTTGTTGCTTACTTAGACTTTATAAATTATCGCGATACGTTAAGTGCGCACACTCAAGCAATTGTAACATTTGCGTTATGTGGGTTTGCTAATCTATCGTCGATAGCTATTTTACTAGGTGGATTAGGCGGTATGGCGCCTAGTCGGCGAAAGGATATCGCACGCTTAGGGCTCAGAGCAGTGTTAGCAGGATCTATGGCTAACCTTATGAGCGCAGCAATTGCTGGGTTTTTCCTCTCGCTAGCTTAGAAACTTAATGAGATGAACACCGGTGTTGCAAAACAAGAAGATAGTACTTTAAGGGGTTAAAGCACTATCTGACTTGAACGATACTTCACCAAGGGCCGCAAGGCCCTTTTATCGTTTTAGAGATGCTCTTTTATACTCTACTCACCCACTTTCCCCACCTCTAAATACTTATACAACTTGCGGAAATAATTACGCTTTCCTCCACTTCATTTAGCAAATCAATTGGTAAATTTGTAATCTTATACCACACTAGTATTAGCCAATATCAACTAATACCAATTAGCTTAATTAAGTGATCTATTTTAAGGCTGGAAAATCGTGCTGGTAATTAGGCAAAAATTAGCTACTTAGCTGTTCTAAGTGAGAATACTTTAACGTATCTAGCGACACGTGTAGCTCTGTAAAAATGATTAAGTATTATTGCAGATTTGTATAATTAGCCTGCTATACGTTATGCTAAAGCGTATCAATAAAAAATGGATTATAGAAACACTAGAAGGTAAGCCAAATTAATGCGTGTATTTATATTTTTGTTCTTGTTATGTTCTTTTTTTAGCGCAGCATCACAAAAGCAACTTTTAGTCGTGACTGAACTTGCTCCTCCCCATCAGGTACTAAACGATGGAGAAGTCACAGGTGCAGGTACAGAGTTTATTAGGCAGGTTTTTGAAGCCGCAAATTACACTGCAGACATACATATTTACCCTTGGGCACGCGCTTTTATGGTTGCATCAAAAGTAAAAAACACCTTTATATACAGCATTGCACGAACGCCCGAGCGAGAAAAACAATTTATTTGGATAGGCGAACCTATTGGTTATTTTGAACTAGGTTTTATAGCTTTAAGCTCACGCCAAGATATTAAAGTAACAAAAACAGAAGACGCTAAATCTTACAAAATAGCTATGCAACGTCATGATTACGCCACAAAAATTTTAACCTCACTTGGTTTTGAGGTTGTATTAACATCGGATATAAAGCAATCCTACGCTTTGTTAATAGCAAAAAAGGTTGATTTAATAGTTGATGATCCGGCATTTATGCTGCAAATGGCAGAGTACCTCAAACTAGAAAAAAACTTTTTGAGTGTTATTCATATCGTTGATGAGCTCAAGGTGCATTCTTATTTAGCTGCTAATTTAGGAACAGCCCCCCAGTATATAGATGCTCTAAATAAGGCTTTTTTTGAAGTAACTAAACACACCCCCTCACCTTATATTCAAGCCCCATAACATCAACTTAATTAAATAATAACTCTGTATATGCACATCAAATACAATACAGGTTTAGTATTATACCAGCCCGCTTAATTAAGCGATTTATTTTGAGGTAGAAAAACATGTTGATAGCTAGGCAAAATATTTGCTATTTAGTTGTTCTCAGCAAATGCTCCTGCATTGCTCTATCTTCTGCATCCATGCAGTCGTAAATGAAAATTTTTAAATGCCGGTAGCGTCACGTTTAGTCCCTAAAAATGCTTAAATATTATTATGGATTGGTATTAGTAGTTGCTATAGGGCTGAATAAAAGAGGCTAGTTCTCGCTCTTCTTTAAGTAATTTAAATGCATATTCAAACTGTTGTACTATATGCTGAGGAACAGCCTTATTAAAAGCTAGATAGTTGTCTTTTAAGTCGCTACTAACAGGTAGTTCAATTAACTTTTTGACATTATCTAAATTAATATTATAAGGCCTAAGTTGATTATATATAACATGCTCAGAGCCTAATATAAGGTCTATTTTGTTATTAATAAAAAGCTGAATATACTGCTGCTCTTCTCCAAAGGTCATTAGATTTTGCCCTTCTATAAACCCGATATTTTTAACTAACGACTGGTAAATATCAGCCCTTACCATACCTAATATGTATTTTTTTGTATCGGTGATTGTATTAACTGTAATATCTGAACGGCTGTTTAATTTATAAAAATAGGTTCGCGCGGTAGTTAATGGGCCAAGCCAATTATAAAGGGGGATCCTGTTAGTCTGTTTAGCAATAGAGAATATAGCTGAGTGGGGTGTTTTATTTACTAATGTGGCCGCGCGTTTCCAGGGCATTACTTTAAAGTCGCACTCTACTTCTGCTTTAATACACAATGCGTTGACTATATCGTAGTTAGCGCCAACAAGTTGGCCGTGCTCGTTTATAAAATTATAGGGTGCAAACTGATCTGTATAAATAACTAACTTAAAATGGTTTGCATAGCTAAACGTGCTTAGGAAGGGACAAGCAATAAGAAAGAAGAGTTTTAGAATAACCGCACCACTACATTAATTTATATTATTAAATGATAGATGGCAGTGTAGTACAGTCAAATTTTAGGCACAAAAAAAGCGCCTTAAGCGCTTTTTTTTATTTTTACTTTAAAAGTAAAAATTATAACGGAGTAATGTTATCCGCTTGAGGACCTTTTTGACCTTGTGAAAGAGTGAACTCTACACGTTGGCCTTCAGCTAAAGTTTTGAAACCTTCGCTTTTGATTGCTGAGAAATGTGCGAAAACGTCTGGGCCGTTTTCTTGCTCGATGAAACCAAAACCTTTAGATTCGTTAAACCACTTAACTGTACCTGATACGATGTTAGACATTGTAATATCCTGATATAAAAATAAAAAATATGCTCATAAGAGCGGGTGTAGCAAAAAATGAGATGGTACTTAAAAACTTCAGGACGGTACTACAAGTATTACTTATACAACAACGAAATAAAGATTTATAAACTATCATGCTTTCTTTCTAGCTGCGGCCCACTATATAGAGTTAACTATATATGTCAAGCCTTTATGTTCAGCAACAGAATTAATTTATGATAAGGGCATAAATCGTAAACCTAATGCATCGGTGTATTCAGCCATTATACACCCCTAACTCGTTACTCTATCCGTATAAACAGCTGTACTTTGCAGTTGTACACAAAAATAGATAAGCTACCTGCCACTTATCTATTTAGCGTTGGAGTGTATTTTTGCTAAATAAATGCTTTATTTCATCTATTGTTTTTTTATCTGGGTGCTTAATGCCATTACAATCTTCTTTTGCTAAATCTTCATTGTCTCTTGAGCAACAGCTTGGCCAAAAACTCATTCTTGATTTACGCTACTTTTGTCAGCAAGGGATTAGCAAACATTGTAGAACACCGGTTACTTCCCTCCCCGATGAGCTATCAGCGGCCATTACAAAACATAATATTGGCGGCGTTATTTTATTTTCTGAAAACACCCAATCTATTGAGCAAACCATTACCCTTAACAGTCAACTACAAGCTGCTGCAAGTAAATCAAGCTCTAAGCTGCCGTTATTTATTTCGATAGACCAAGAAGGCGGACGCGTAGCGCGTTTACCACGTGATGTAGCCACTTCGTTTACAGGAAATATGTCTATTGGTGCTACTTATAAAAAGCATGGCACCAAATACGCAACCCAATCAGCCACTGTTATAGCTAAAGAGCTTAAATCGTTAGGTATTAATGTTAACTATGCCCCCACGGTAGATGTAAACATGAACCCCGACAATCCGGTCATTAATGTACGCTCGTTTGGTGAAAACCCAGCGTTGGTGAGCAAATTGGGCGCTTCACAAGTAGCGGGGTTTGAAAGCAATGGTGTTATTAGCTCGTTAAAGCATTTTCCGGGGCACGGCGATACCAACGTAGATAGCCACACAGGGTTACCACAAGTCAATCACTCAAAAGAAGACATATACCAACAAGACTTAGCTCCCTTTAAACATATAATTGCCACGCAAAACCCAGGTATGATTATGACGGCGCATATTCAATACCCACAACTCGATAGCAGTACATTTGTAAGTGTTGATGGCAAAAGCATGATAAAACCCGCCACTATGTCACGTACCATTATTACTGATATTTTAAGAGAAGAGCTAAATTATCAAGGTGTGGTGGTAACCGACGCTTTAGATATGGCTGGTATTAGCCATTTTTTCACCCCGACTCAAGCGGTGATCAACACCTTTGCTGCAGGCGTTGATCTTGCGCTTATGCCAATAGAAATCAGAACGCCGGCTGATTTAAACGCACTCGACAACCTAATGGATGAACTAGTTGCATCGGTTAATAGTAATCAGCTAAATAAAGACGAAGTAGCTCAGTCAGCTGCGCGTATAACAGCTTTAAAAAATAAGTTTAAATTAACGACAAAGTTAGACCCATTAAGCATGTTAGCCAAAGCAAAAGATATTATTGGCTCTCAAGCACATCGAAAAATAGAAGCAGAGCTTGCCGTAAATGCTATAACTGAGGTTAAAAATAACGCAAATATATTGCCCCTTAGTTTAAACAAAGGCCAACACATTCATATTATTATGCCCGATACTCGAAAATGCATGGCCATGCAACAGGCACTGAGTAGTATAAGTACAGCCACACTTAAATACAGTTGTAGTAGTTTGCAAGGGTTTGACCCAGTAAAAGCACACAGCTTAATTAAAAATGCAGATGTTGTAATTGCAGGCAACGCTACGCCTAACCAAAGCGCTGTAGAGATTGGCGGAATGGATGATTTAAAAGACGACCCTCACTTTGCACTCAATACTGCTGAGCAACCTAAAGCCTTATCGTCATTACTCGATATTGCTGCATCATTAGATAAAAAAATAATTTTTATAAGCTTACGTGCCCCCTACGATATAGCGCAGTTTGGTAATAGCGCTAACGCAGTACTGGCATCTTATGCTTATAATATTGATACAGATAAAAACAATGTCGTAGCAGGGCCTGCATTTACAGCGCTTGCTAAAGTATTGTTAGGCAAGGCACACGCGCTTGGTACATTACCAGTTACCATAAAATAATAATAACAAGGGATAAAAATGAAACTTAATTGCGATTTAGGCGAAAGCTTTGGCGCATGGAAAATGGGGTTAGATGATGAAGTAATGCCTCATATTGATATGGCAAATATTGCGTGCGGGTTTCACGCAGGAGACCCAGATGTAATTGCCGATACATTGCATTTAGCAAAGCGCCACAAAGTACAAATAGGTGCGCACCCCAGTTACCCCGACCAGCAAGGCTTTGGCAGGCGTTCTATGGCGCTTAGCGCGCAAGAGCTTACTAATTGTTTACATTACCAAATTGCCGCCCTTGATGGCATGGCTAAAGTGCAAGGCTTAACACTTAGCTATGTTAAGCCTCATGGTGCTTTGTATAACGATATGATGAAAAACGACCATATTTTGCAAACCGTTATTACAGCCATTGCTCATTACCCCTCGCCACTAAAGCTCATGCTGTTAGCTACTAAAGACTCAGCTAAACATGCTCTTGCCGCTAAAACGTTAGGCGTAGAACTTATTTTAGAAGCCTTTGCCGACAGGCAATATACAGATGAAGGGCATTTAGTTTCTCGCCAGCTTGAGGGCAGTGTTCACGACAAACCTGCTCTTTTAGCGCAAGTAAAACAACTATTAAGCGACGGCAGTGTCACTACCCGCTCAGGAAATACACTAAATTTAAATGCTAATAGCTTATGTGTACATGGCGATAACGCAGCCGGTATTGCACTCATTAGAGAAATAAAATCACTGTGTGAGTTAGCTTAATAGCTCATACTCCCAAGCTGTAAAGCCCCTTTACAGCTTTAACTCGTAGTTACAAATTATAGTTTCACCGCATCGCGCTTTTCATCCCTTCCCTGCTGACATATAACTATGTATACAAAAACCACAACAGGGAATACAAATGAAGACGCTTATGGCACTTAGTTTGAGTAGCAGTTTATTACTCGGTAGCAGTCAGCTTGCTTTTGCAAAAAACAACACACTACAGTTGCAAGATGTGTTTAATCTTGAATACGCCAATCAGATTGATATAACTGAGGATGGTAAAACGGTGTACTTTGTACGTAATCGTATGGATATAAAAACCGATCGCAAAGTCAGTAATATTTGGTCAGTAGATTATAAAACCAAACAACTACAGCCGCTTACATCTGGCGTGCATATGGATCACTCCCCAGTACTTTCACCTGATGGCCAACGCCTTGCATTTATATCTAACCGCGATGGTAGCAGTCAAATTTATATGAAGTGGCTTAAAACAGGTGCTGTAGCAAAAATTAGTAACCTAACCAGCAGCCCACGAGCCATTACTTGGAGCCCTAATTCTAATCAGCTTATTTTTAGCATGTTTGTACCAAGTAGTAGTGCACCACCCGTTAACTTACCTGGCAAGCCAAAAGGTGCTACATGGGCAGAGCCAGCTAAATTTATAGATGATGTTTACTACCGAGCCGACGGTGGAGGATACACACAAAAAGGCTATAGCCAATTATTTACAATTGATGCAAACGGCGGCAATGCAAAGCAGCTCACTGATGATGAATTTGATAATGCAGGTGAGGTAAGTTTTAGTAAAGACGGTAAATCACTTTATTTTTCAGCTAATAGGCACGCTCAAAATCAATTAAAACCTACCAATAGCGAAGTGTATAAACTTAATTTAAACACGCTAGCTGTTGAGGCAGTAACCAATAGAAATGGCCCTGACCAACAACCTAAAATATCTCCCGATGGGCGTTACTTAGCCTACACAGGCTATGACGATAAACGCACTAATTACGAAAATACGCAGCTTTATATTCGTGATTTAAAAACCGGCGATACTAAAAGCCTAACCCCTAGTTTTGATAGAAGCGTGGGGCAAATTAAATGGAGTGCCAATTCTAAAGGCGTTTATTTTAGCTACGCAGACGAAGGGCAAACCGCTCTTGCCTATCAACCACGTAGTGGTAAACGTAAAGTGCTAACCGAGCAAATAGGTAGCGTTGCTTTTGGACGCCCTTACTCAGGAGGCGATTTTGATGTAAGTGAAGATGGCGAAATTGTTTTTACACTTGCTGACACTCAACGCCCGGCCGATATAGCCACTTTAAAACGAGACAAAGCTCAGCGCCTCACTACGCTTAATGCCGATGCGCTAGGCGATAAAGAATTGGCGAGAGTAGAAGAAATCTGGCTTAAATCAAGCCACGACCAACTGCCAATTCAAGGTTGGATCGCATACCCTCCGGGGTTCGATAAAACAAAAAAATACCCACTTGTTTTAGAAATTCATGGCGGCCCTGTGGCTAATTACGGCCCTCATTTTAGTACCGAGGTACAATTGTTTGCAGCCAAAGGGAACGTAGTTTTATATATGAACCCGCGAGGCAGTGACTCATACGGTAAAACGTTTGCTCAAACAATTCATCATAATTACCCAAGTAATGATTTTGACGACTTAATGAGTGGCGTTGATGCACTAATAGCGAAAGGCTTTATTGATGAATCTAAACTATTTGTAACTGGTGGTTCTGGTGGCGGCGTTTTAACCGCGTGGATTGTAGGGCACACCGATAGGTTTGCTGCAGCGGTGGTTGCTAAACCTGTTATTAATTGGATCAGCTTTGTACTAACTGCAGATTTTTATCCGTTTTTTGCCGATTACTGGTTTCCGGGTAAGCCTTGGGATCATATTGAGCACTACATGAAACGCTCACCGATTAGCTATGTAGGTAATGTAACAACGCCAACCATGCTTTTAACGGGTGAGTCAGATTACCGCACTCCTATTTCTGAAACCGAGCAATTTTACCAAGCTCTTAAGCTGCAAGGTGTTGATACCGCTATGGTGCGCATTCCTAATGCGTCGCACGGAATTACAGCGCGCCCTTCTAACTTAATGACCAAAGTAGCCTACATTCAATGGTGGTTTGATAAACATACAAATGAAAAGTAAGTTGTGTATTTAAATTTAATATTAGCCACCCCTGTGTGGCTAATATTTTGCCCAATGTAAAACTGTAAACCCCCTTTACAGTTTATATACTAAACCATATCGGACTTAGCTGTTTTTCAGTTAGTAAAATTTCGGTTTATTGCACTTTTTGCGGCATGAGTTAGTAAAAAACCGGTTTGAGCCACTGTTTATAAGCATTCAGTTAGTAAAAAAATGTTTTATAACGGCATTAAGTTAGTAAAAATTCGGTTTATTATTTTGTAGTAGCCACCTTAAAATATAAAAAACAGCCTATTTAGCTAAATATTTACCGCATTTTATCCCTTTTAAAGTAAAAATACGCCATTAAAGCGCTTTAAGTCATCAGCTAGTTAAACACTGATCTAAAAATTTTTAGGCTAGTTAAAACGTGATCCAGTAAATTACTAGGCAACAAAAAAGGGCCATATGGCCCTTGAGTAACACTATCTAGAAAAAGTTAAAACTGGTTCATGGTGTTATCTTCACCACCGGCTTTGAGGGCATTGTCACCAGAGAAGTACTCTTTATGCGTATCGCCAATATTAGAGCCTGCTAAGTCTTGATGCTTAACAGAGGCTTGTTCGCGGCGAATTTCTTGGCGTTGAACGTCGCGTACATAAGCAAGCATCCCCATGTCACCAAAGTAGCCTTCTGACAAAATATCAGTGCTCAGTGCAGCCGTATGGTAAGTAGGCAGCGTAATTAAGTGATGGAAAATACCCGCTTCACGTGCACCATCGCGCTGGAAGTTTTGCACTAATACATCAGCTTCGGCAGCAAGCTCTGTAGCGTCCATTTCTGGTGCCATAAAGCCTTTGTTATCACCAAGGCTTGGGTATGCACTTACATCTTTACCTTCATCTACCCATTGTTGATACACTTGCTCACGGAACTTAAGCGTCCAGTTGAACGACGGTGAATTGTTATAAACAAGTTTCGCATCAGGCACTTGCTCTTTAACACGGTTTACTAGCTCTGCAATTTGCTTAACATGTGGTTTTTCGGTTTCAATCCACAATAAATCAGCACCTGACTGTAAGCTTGTTACACAGTCTAGTACTACACGGTCTTTTTCAGTGCCTTCACGGAACTGGTACAAACCATTTTCTAAACGCGTTGGCTTACATAATTGGCCATTAATCTTCATTGCCGTATCGCCTTCGTTTAAGTCATCTACACCGTTAATAGGTGTGGTTTCTAAAAACGCATTGTATTGGCTAGCTAAATCTCCTGGCGTTTGTGATACAGGCACTTTTTGCGTCAGGCTTGCACCTAATGAGTCGGTACGCGCAACAATAATACCGTTATCAATACCAAGCTCTAAAAATGCGTAACGTACAGCATTAATTTTTGCTAAAAAGTCTTCGTGCGGAACAGTTACTTTACCTGCTTGATGGCCACACTGTTTAGCGTCTGACACTTGGTTTTCTATTTGAATGGCACATGCACCCGCTTCAATCATCTTTTTAGCAAGTAAGTAAGTTGCTTCTTCGTTACCAAAACCAGCATCAATATCGGCAATAATAGGCACTACATGCGTTTCAAAATTATCAATTTTATCTAGCACCGCTTGCACATTGCCGCCATTGGCTTTGGCTTCATCAAGCTCGTTAAATAAGTGGTCTAGCTCTCGCGCATCAGCTTGTTTTAAAAACGTATAAATTTCTTCAATAAGCGCAGGCACAGAGGTTTTTTCGTGCATACTTTGATCGGGTAACGGCCCAAATGCAGAGCGAAGGGCTGCAACCATCCAGCCACTTAAGTAAACATAACTGCGCTTAGTGGTTTTTTGATGGCGCTTTATTGCCATCATCATCTGCTGTGCAGTAAAACCATGCCAACAACCTAAAGACTGTGTGTATTGGCTGGTGTCTTTATCATAAGCGGCCATATCTTCACGCATTACATCTGCGGTGTATTGGGCAATTTCAATCCCAGTACGAAAACGGTTTTGTAAACGCATGCGGCTTGCATATTCTGGGTTAATGGCTTTCCATGCACTGCCTTGAGATTGGCAAAGTGTTGCTAGAGTATCGGTTTCACGTGTGTATGTTGTCATAATAAAATCCTTCGAACGGGTCTATAAATTATTTAAATTATTTAAATTATTGTGAGAGTGGCTAGGAGTGTGTGCTCCGTATCGCTTAATTCAACATTAGGCTTATTTTTTAGATTTAGTAAATTTATAGTTGTTATTGCCGCTATATTTTTTGTGAATGGTTAAAATGCATGCACTGAGCCTTTTTTGCGTTATTGTTGTTTTAACGCACACAACAACACCGCGACCGTTTAAGGAAGGTAAATATGGCACACACTCTCACACACTCAGGGCTAAGCGTAGATACACAGCTGGCCAACTTTGTAAAAACACAGCTACTCCCAGGCACTCATTTATCTGAGCAACAATTTTGGCAAAGCTTTGCAAACATAGTGCAAACGCTTACCCCGCAAAATAACGCCCTTTTAGCTAAGCGCGAGCAGCTACAACAACAAATAGATGACTACCATAAAGCAAATAAAACGTGGGATAGCGCGAAGTACCAAGCATTTTTAACAGACATTGGCTATCTAGTACCAGAGCCTGCAAACTTTACAATTGAAACGCAAAATGTAGAGCCCGAAATAGCACTTAGCGCAGGCCCACAGCTTGTTGTGCCTGTTAGTAACGCACGCTTTGCGCTTAATGCGGCTAACGCGCGCTGGGGTTCGTTATACGACGCTCTTTACGGCACCGACGTACTAAGTGAAGACGATGGCGCCGAAAAAGGCACTACGTATAATCCGGTTCGTGGTTTTAAAGTAATGGCGTATGCGCGTCAGTTTTTAGATAAAGCCCTGCCCCTTAAGAATGGCTCACATATAGAAAGCACCAACTACTCAATTGTTGAAGGTGCTCTGTCTATTACCTTAAGAGACAGCTCACATACCCAATTAAAAAACCCCGAGCAATTGATTGGATACCAAGGCGAGGCGCAAAACCCAAGTGCAATTTTATTAAAAAACAATGGTCTGCATGTAGAGCTACAAATAGACCACCACCACCCTATTGGCCAAGCCGACAAAGCAGGCTTAAAAGATGTGCTACTTGAAGCCGCACTAACAACCATTATGGATTGCGAAGACTCAGTTGCTGCAGTAGATGCCGAGGATAAAGTACAAGTTTACAAAAACTGGCTTGGTTTAATGCAAGGTAACTTGGTTGAATCGTTTAAAAAAGGCGATAAAACCATAGAACGTACCTTACAAAACGATAGGCAGTATACCGCCCTTGATGGCAGCAGCCTTACGCTCAAAGGCCGCAGCATGATGTTTGTACGCAATGTAGGCCACTTAATGACAAACCCTGCCATTACCGACATATACGGCCAACCGGTATTTGAAGGAATTATGGATGCTATGTTTAGCGCAACCGCCGCTCTGCACGATTTAAATAAAAAAACAGGCATTAAAAATACCAGTGCACAAAGCATTAATATTGTTAAACCCAAAATGCATGGCCCTGATGAAGTTGCCTTTACCAATACGCTTTTTACCATGGTAGAAGAAGCGCTTAGTTTGCCAAAAAACACCTTAAAAATGGGAATAATGGATGAAGAGCGCCGCACCTCAGTCAATTTAAAAGCCTGCATTCATGCAGCCAAAGAGCGCGCGGTATTTATAAATACCGGCTTTTTAGACCGTACGGGCGATGAGATTCATACCTCTATGCACGCGGGGGTGGCTTTGCCAAAAGCAGCGATTAAAACTCAACCGTGGATCAAAGCATACGAAGATCGTAACGTTGATACAGGCCTTGCTTGTGGCCTAAGCGGTAAAGCGCAAATAGGTAAAGGTATGTGGCCCATGCCAGATAAAATGGCACTTATGATGGAACAAAAGCTGGCTCATGTGCAATCTGGTGCTAATACCGCATGGGTGCCCTCGCCTACCGCTGCAACTTTGCATGCTATGCATTATCACGATGTAGATGTATTTAGCGATCAAAAAGAAATAGCCAAACGCGGCATCGCAAGCCTTACAGATTTACTTACACCGCCTTTAATGGCACAGCCACAAACGCTTAGTAAAGAAGACATACAAAGTGAGCTTGAGAACAATGCACAAGGTATTTTAGGCTACGTAGTACGTTGGATAGACCAAGGTATTGGCTGCTCAAAAGTGCCTGATATTAACCATATAGGCTTAATGGAAGACAGAGCAACTTTGCGTATTTCAAGCCAACATATGGCCAATTGGCTACAGCATGGCGTGTGCACACAACAACAAATAGAGTCTGTTATGGCTAAAATGGCCAAAGTGGTGGATGGCCAAAATGAGCACGATAGCGCGTATAAGCCAATGGCACAAAGCGAAGAGTCACTTAAAAATAGTATTGCTTATCAAGCCGCTTTAGCACTTGTATTAGAAGGTGCTAAGCAGCCAAGTGGCTACACTGAGCCGCTACTTCATAGCTATCGATTAAGATATAAAGTAAAACATCATAACCTAGCTGAATAGCTAACATTTTTTTAATACTAAAAAAGCGCGTTTTGCCTACACAAAACGCGCTTTTTGTTTATCGTTATGTTTACTAACTGTAGCTATGCTCTAAATTAATTTTTAACGATGGCATTGTGATACACATTTTGTACGTCATCACAGTCTTCAAGCATGTTGATGAACTTGTCAAAATTAGCAATCACTTCTTCATCTTCAATTTCAACATGTACTTGCGGCACAAACGTAATTTCATCTACTTCAAAGTTTATTCCTTCAAAGTTTTCCTCAAGTGCTGTTTTAGCTTTATAGTACTCAGTATGTGGTGCAAATACCGACACTTTACCATTTTCAACTTCAACGTCGGTTACATCAACATCAGCCATCATAAGTGCTTCAAGTACTACTTCATCATCGTCACCGGCAAAACCTAGTACAGCAAGGTGATCGAACATGTGTGCAACACAACCCGGAGTACCAATTTTTGACTCTGTTTTGGTAAACGGTAAGCGCACATCTTTAATTGTGCGGTTTGGGTTATCTGTTAAACAATCAACAATAACCATGCAGTTACCTGGGCCATAGCCTTCGTAACGTGCAGGCGAATAATCTTCCCCTGCCCCGCCGGCAGCTTTTTCAATTGCTTTTTCTATTACGTGAGCGGGTACTTGGTCTTTTTTTGCTTTTTCTATAAGGCGACGCAGTGATTGATTGACATCAGGATCTGGTTCGCCATTTTTAGCGGCAACATAAATTTCTTTACCGTACTTTGAGTTAACTTTAGTTTTTGCGTTGGCTGTTTTAGCCATCGAGCTCTTACGGACTTCAAATGCTCTGCCCATCTTGTGCCTCTAATCAATACGTTAATTTTGCCAATATTTTACCAATTCAAACCCTATTGGGCTAGTTTTGAAATTTAAATAAAGCGAGGATTATTACACGAAAATATTATTAAAAGCCTATTTAACATAACTCAACTTTTTTAGAATAACTTTCAACTAAAGTTACTAACTCAGTAAAGTCGCGCAAAACGTAGTCTGCTTGATCAGCATAAATAGGAGTAGCTTGGGGGGCGTACAAACACGCACGCATTTTAGCATTATGCGCCGCTTGTATATCGTATAAAAAATCGCCCACATACACTAAATTGCTTGGGCTTATATTCCAAAGCGTAGAAATTGCATTTAGCGCACTGGGATCGGGTTTTGCTGGCGCATCGCTACGGGTTAAAACCGTTTCAATGGGAAGCGGGTTATTTTGTAATTTTATTGCTGCCGCTTTATCAAAATTGCGGGTCACAATAGCCATGGGGATATTTTTGACTTTAAGGGCATTAACAGCTTCGGTTACACCTGGCAATATAGTGGCACACTGCGCGTCTTGCAGTTCGTGTTGATGCACTATATTCATTGCCTCTTCGCGCATATAGGGCGAAGGAAGCTGGGCAATATAATCAAGTAGGTCTTGCTCGCATGGGCAACCTATTTGTGCTTTTATAAGCGAAAAATCTAACTCAGACGAAACTAACGTGCCATCTAAGTCAAAGATAACTCCTTGAATAGCCTCTACTTGCGCTTTCATATCATTCCTTGAATGGGGTAAAAATCAATACAACATGTGTACACATAATGACTCTACTTCATGAGAATAATTTAGCAAATGTTTATCAAACAAATTATTAGAAAAGTATTCACTTATCTATTACTTAGCCTTATAAACACTAATTAATTACTAAAATTCTACGAACAGTTATTAATAACAGATCAAAAATGAACACAGCATAAACAATAGGAGAATACGCGCACATAAACTGCAGTGCGCGTAGGTTGGGGAAGCATTTATTGCTCGAATTTAGCCTCGAGCCAAGTATCGTTTTGGGTAAAATGAAGGGTTTTAATCTTGCCTTTACCTTCTACGTTTACCATGTTTACTTGTGAAGGCCATAAGTCACGCAACGCCCCGTTACTCATTTTTATGCCTTCAATCCCTTTAGGGATAGGCGCTTCTTGATACACCCAAAAAAACTTTCCATCAATTTGCGCACCTACTTGGCTAAGCGTTAATGGCTCGCCTTTTAAGGTTTGCAATGCAACATGCGACTCAACATAGTCAACAAAACGTTGTTGGTCTGTCTTGTTGCTGATGATATCGGCTTTTCCATCAAATAAATGCGCTACGGCATGCTCAGTATCATGTAGATAAAAACGGTGCATGAGCTCAATATTATGGGTGCTTTTATTAAAAAGCACCGTAGTAACCGATGACTTTAGTTGATGCGCCAAACTTGGCGCAGCAACTAAAAGGCAAACAATAATAAGCATAAAGCGCATTATTGTTGCTCCTCATCTTTTTTCTCGTCTTTTTTAAGCTCAGTTTTAATGTCTTGCATAATATCGCGACTCACTTTCGCTTTACTCTTTTCCTTTTTATACACTTCGATGCGTGAAGGAATAATACGACGAGGGTAGTTGTTGTTCTCAACATCTACATCAGCAGTTTCCCAGCGCGGGTCAACGGTTACCGATACAAGCGGCTTATTCTTATCTGTAACAATAAGCTTTTGTACATTTTTATGGTTACGGCGCCAAATTTCGGCTGGAATGTAACGTTCTTCTTTAGTGCCATCTTCATACGTTAGCTCTAATAAAATAGGCATTACCAAGCCACCTAGGTTAGAAAACTCCATTACATAGTAATTTTTGTCTTCTTCAAGCGCGCGCTCTAGCGTTTTACGCTCCCACGGCTCTAAGCCTTTTAAAAATTTATTGTACGAGTTACGTTCTTTATTGGTAACAGTAAAGCGATCGTTTTCGTCGTAAAAGTCAGTAATATCAGGGTTTTTCTCAACCCACGTTTTTTTACCTTCTTCACGGTTACGCTTAACAAATAGTGATGTTGGCTTATCAGCTTCAATATCGCGTAGGCGTTTAAAATCAATATCAGGGTTTTTGGTATCTAAACGTAATTGATAAACCTTATCTAACGAGATATCTACATGGTCTGTACTGTAAAACCAACCACGCCAAAACCAATCTAAATCAACACCTGATGCTTCTTCCATGGTACGGAAAAAATCAGCTGGAGTAGGGCGCTTGTACTTCCAGCGCTGTGCGTACTCTTTAAAAGCAAAGTCGAATAAGTCACGACCTAAAATAACTTCACGTAAAATATTAAGCGCCGCAGCTGGCTTGGTATACGCATTTGGGCCTAAACGCAGTACGCTGTCTGACTGTGTCATAATAGGTACTTGGTTTTGCGATTTCATGTAACTTACGATGTCACGTGGCTCAACACCCCATGGAATTGTTGGATCCCATTCACGCCCGGCAACACCATCTAAAAAGCTATTTAAACCTTCATCCATCCAGGTCCATTGGCGCTCATCAGAGTTTACAATCATAGGGAAGTAAATATGGCCAACTTCATGAATAACCACACCAATTAAAAAGCGTTTTTCAGCTTGAGAATAAGTACGTGAGCCATCATCTTGAAGCTCTGTACGTGGGCCATTAAAAGTGATCATTGGGTATTCCATACCACCAACAGGGCCATTTACCGATTGCGCCACAGGGTATGGGTAGTCAAATGAGTAGCGAGAATAGACTTCCATTGTATGTACTACAGATTCGGTTGAATATTTTTTCCATAAATCGCCACCTTCTTTAGGGTAAAACGACATAGCCATAACTAAAGGCTGTTCATCACCACCTTGCTGGTAACCTTTTGCATCCCACATAAATTTACGCGACGACGCCCAAGCAAAGTCACGCACATTTTCTGCTTTAAAGTGCCACGTTTTTGTTTTATCGGTACCTTGTTTTTCGTTTTCGAGTGCTTCTTCTTCAGTAACAATAAATACAGGGCGTTTTGCTGTTTCGGCTTTTTCTAAGCGGTTACGCTGCGTGCGAGTAAGCACTTTGCTTGCGTTATCTAACTTACCTGTTGCCGATACAATATGATCAGCAGGTACAGTAATTTCTACATCGTAATCACCAAACTCAAGGGTAAACTCACCACGGCCTAAAAACGGCTTGTTTGTCCATGCTTCGTAATCGGTGTACGCAGCTAAACGCGGAAACCACTGCGCAAGTAAAAATATATCGTTGCCATCTTCTTCAAAGTGCTCATAGCCAGAACGTGCGCCTACAGCATCTTCTTCAACAATGTTAAAAGCAAAGTTCATACTAAACTCAACTTCTTTGCCTGGTTTTAGCGGCTCGTTTAAATCGATACGCATTAGCGTATCAACCACAGTTACGCGAAGCTCCTCACCATTGTCATCTTTTACATTGCTAATTGTATAGCCTAACTCGTTGTCGCTCATAAATTGCTGACGACGTAGCTCCCCTAAACTCAATTTAGCCGGTTTTTGCGCAGGTAAACTATTTAGCGTACTTTTAAATGTTTTAGTGGTTTCGGCTATTGAGTCGCTTTTAAAAATATTTTGATCTAACTGTAACCACAAATACTTAAGTGTATGCGGCGAGTTATTTTTATATTCGATACTTTGGCTTGCTGTTAAGCGACGCTTTTTTTCGTCAAGCTTTACATCTATGTCGTAATTAACACGCTGCTGCCAGTATTTTTCGCCAGGCTCACCTGCGGCACTACGATAAACATTGGGGGTAGGAAGTGCTTCGTCTAACTGACGAAACTTATCAACAAATGAGCCTTTAGTTTGCTCAACGGATGACGCAAGCACAGCGCTCGACATTGCCAAAGGCAACACAAACGCGCTTAGCGTAAGAACTGTTTTTTTCATTATGAGTCCTAGTGTATTTTTGTGAGCGTACTGTGACAAAGTTACTATTTTTGTTCAATTAATTAGCGACCAACCGCCCATTAAACACGGTAATATTCACGTTGTTTTAACATGCATTTTTAATCAGTAAATTGAGCTGTTTTTAAAACTGTAAAGGGGGTTTACAGTAAGTATTCAAACAAAATGTATTATTTAAGGTACAAACCCTGCATTTATAAGGGTTCAGGCCTAATTCATGCCATTAGCTTAGGATTAAATTAAGGTGTAAAAATATGTTGTTTAAATTGAGCTTAAATTTTTAGTATTAGGACTGCTTTAACGGTTTTATTGCACTTAGGTTCAATACAAATTAATCAGCAAATTTTAACTTAAGGAGCCCGATATGAAATTTTACATTGTAAAAAAAGATCATCAGCTCGAAGCTATCCCTGCTGATAAAGACTTACTAGAGCGCTACGAATCAAACCAATATTCGTATGTTAATGTGGTGTCGGCATGCAATAAGCAAGATGCACTAAAACGACTATCTACTGAACAAAAACACAGTAAAAAGTGGCTAATAATTGGCGCAAATATTGCCGTGTTCTCACTAATATTAACTATTTATACGATAAATTAAAAATAGTGAAATTTTAGGTTGATATTTAGTGCATTTTATATTTAAAATCGCCCACTTTTTTTATTTGAGCATAATAAAATCGTTACAATTATTCTCAAATATGTACTTATTACCAGTAAGCAATGTGGTGGGTGTATGGATTTTTATATCCTAAAAAAACAACAAGAGCTAATAGCCATTCCAGCAAATCAGCAAAGTTGTAAGCAGTATCTAGACTCAGGTTATTTTTATATTGATAAAGTAGCCGCCTGTAACGAAACAAATGCCATAAAAGCATTGCAAGCAAAGCAAACTAAAAGTTTAAAAATGCCGCTTGGTTTGGCTTTATTAGCGCTTCCTGTCATTATTATTGCTATATATAGTTTTACCTAAACTAAAGCCCCCCCTGAGGCTTGCATCTTTACTTGCCTTGGGTATATTGGCGCTCTTATGGTTTTTTAAGAGCGCAATATGAAAGTTCTCCACACCTCAGATTGGCACCTAGGCCAACAATTTTATGAACATGACCGCCGTGATGAGCACGCCGCGTTTTTCACTTGGCTACTTAGCACCCTTGTAGAGCAACACATAGATATACTTTTAGTTTCAGGCGATATTTATCATACAGCCACACCGAGTGCCAGCGCCGAAAACCAGCTTTACCAATTTATAAAAGACGCTAAGAAGCGTTGCCCGCAATTACATGTTGTTATTATTGCCGGCAACCACGACTCAGCAAATCGTATATTAGCGGCGCAACCATTACTTGCTCAGTTTGACACCCATGTAGTGGGGCGCTTTGAAGTAACGGACCCAGCCAATACCGTGATTGAAATAAATACGCAAAATAAACGCGCTGTAGTCGTCGCTATGCCCTTTTTACGTACCAGCGATATAAGTTCACTCAGTCACACTAAAAACGGCCCTAGTTACGCACAAGGCGTTGAAAAAGCCTATAAGCTTGCCCTTGATCACGCTTATAGCATTAACGCGCAAAATTCGCCGTTAATTGTAATGGGGCACTTACATGCCAAAGGCGGTGATATTTCAAGTGACTCAGAACGTAATTTAGTGATTGGTGGGGAGGAGTCTATTTCGGCCAGTGTATTTGGTAACAAGGCAGACTACGTAGCACTGGGGCATTTACACAAAGCGCAGCAAGTCGCTAAAAAAGACGTTATACGTTACAGCGGTACGCCTATTCCTATGTCGTTTTCAGAGCGTAAGTACACACACCAAGTTAATGTAGTAAAATTTAAAGGTGATGAAAAACAAACTATTAGCACATCTGTAAACCCCCTTTACATTCCACGCTCTGCTGAAGTAATTATTTTACCAAAAGGGGAGTGCGTGCCATTAAGCGACTTATGCGAGCAAATTAAAGCGCTCGATATATCACAACATACTATTGCCCCTTATTTACGCGTAAAACTAAAATCAAGTGATACCGATACCACCTTTAGAGAACAAATAGAGCAAGCACTTGAAGGTAAAAACGTAAAGTTTTGCGGCATTGAACGGGTACGAGAGCAAATTACAACAAACGATAACAGCGCCGTATTTGAAGATTTAAGCGAAATTGAAATGCTCAACCCATTAAACTTATTAGAACAAGCCTTTGCAAA
The DNA here is from genome assembly GCF_037414265.1 of Pseudoalteromonas sp. C12FD-1. Classification (NCBI taxonomy): domain Bacteria; kingdom Pseudomonadati; phylum Pseudomonadota; class Gammaproteobacteria; order Alteromonadales; family Pseudoalteromonadaceae; genus Pseudoalteromonas; species Pseudoalteromonas sp. C12FD-1. The sequence goes on along the minus strand of NZ_JBBEVD010000071.1, from coordinate 328,376 downwards.
CGACAAAGATATGGCCGGCCAAGCTGTACCAGATGAGCTAAAAACACTGTTAAACGATGTAATAAGTGAGCTGACGGAGCAAGAGCAACTATGAAAATAACCGCAGTTCGTATTCATAATTTAGCCTCAATAGTCGATGCCGAAATCGACTTTACCCAAGCTCCTTTAAAAGACGCAGGCTTATTTGCTATAACCGGCGACACAGGCGCAGGTAAAAGTACCTTTTTAGACGCTATTTGTTTAGCGCTTTATACCAAAACTGCACGCTTAAAAGGTGATAAAGGCAACTTAATTGATTTTAATGGCGACAGTATAAAATTAAACGATGCGCGTAACTTATTACGCCGAGGAAAATGGGAAGGTTTTGCCGAAGTTGATTTTATAGGGCAAGACAAAGCACTATACCGTGCACGTTATTCAATACAACGTACCCACAAAAAGGCAACAGGCAAGCTAAAAGTAGCTGAACATACGTTAGTGACCTTGCCCGATGAAACCCTAATTGCTGATAAAAGCCAAACCATAAAAGTAGTAGAGAGCAAAATAGGACTAAGCTTTGATCAGTTTTCGCGGGCGGTATTATTAGCGCAGCACGAATTTGCCGCCTTTTTAAAAGCCACGGGCGATGAACGCGCACAACTTTTAGAGTGTTTAACTGGCACCGATAAATTTAGCTTAATTGGTAAACGTATTTTTGAGCGTAATAAAGCGCTAAAAGATAAATATGAAATACTTAATGCAAGCCTGGCAAGCTACACCTTGTTAAGCGATGACGAGCTAACTGCTAAACAAACCCTGCGCGATGAGTTACTTAAAAAAATTGAGCAAACTAAAAAAACGCATGCAACAACAGAGCAAAATTTAAATTGGTACAAGCAAGCCGCTAGCTTATCGCAAGCCCTTGAACACGCAATAAAGCAGCAACAACACGCGCAGCAACAGCTTGATTCAATAGCAAAGCAATCTGAGCAAGCAAAGCAAGCACAAAGCGCTCTTGAAATAAAAGACAACCGCAAACGTCATGAATATTTAACGGCGCAAAACAAAACACTTAGCACGCAAATAAGCGAATTAATAGCGATTGACCATGCAGCGCTTATAGAAGAGCAGACCGCAACACTTACAACAAAGCAAAGCGAGTTAAAAACAGCGCAAGAGCAAAAGCAATCTGCTGAGCCTATTATTGCTAAAGCCCGCGAGCTCGACAGCCAAATTGCTATACACGCACAAACCATTAAAAACCTAACTCAGCAAAGCGAAAAAGGGCAGCAGCAACTTAGCGAATTACAAACGCAGTACACGCAAAGTCAAAAAGCACTTGATGAGGCAACAAAACTCAGCACTGGGCATCAAACGTGGTTAAACGAGCACACACAGCTTAAGCCACTGGCTAATGATTGGAATTATTACCAACACAGCTTTAATACATATTTAAGTGCCAATGAGCAACTAAAAGCCGCTACTTCGCAAAACAAACAGCTGTTAGAAGAGCAAACTAAACAAGCGGCGCAGTTAGCTGAGCAAACTAAAAAAGTAGCGTTGCACGAGCAACAACTAGCGCGGCAACAAACAGATCTTAACCAGCTAAATGAACAACAACGCCAATTTAATATTGAACAATGCGATAGCAAACTTAAAAATATTGAATATTTAAAAGATCAGCGCCTGCGCTACCAGCAGTTTAATCAAGAAATAAAACACAGCACGCAACAACAAGCGGCGGTTGCGGCCAAGCTTTTACACAGCGAGCAAACACAAGCAACATTGCAACAAAGCCTAGCCTCGTGCGAGCAAGCACTTAAGCACAGTGAATATGCATTAAACCAAGCTCGCTTGCGTGCTAGCGAAAACGTAGAGCATTTACGTACGCAGCTTACTTCTAACGAGCCCTGTGTTGTGTGCGGTTCAAAAGAGCACCCATATGCAAGCAGCCAAAATCCGCAATTAAATAACCTAATAGCCGATTTTGAAACAAGTTATAACCAAGCTAAACAGCAGGTCGATAGCGCCCAAGCTAAGCTGCATCAGCACCAAACACAACATGCGATACTTGTCACTGAACATACTCAACACAGCCAAGCTATACAGAACGCTCAGGCAAAGCAGCTAGAAATTAAAACGACAATGCAAGGGGCGCGTACAGAGCTTAACGAGTTAACAGCACAGCAGCTTGATGAAATCTACACGCAGCTTAGCACGCAAAAGTCGCGCTATTTTGAGTCACAAAAACAGCAAACAGCCCTGCAAGATAAAGTAAATCAGCTAATAAATAACTTAAAAGCTGAGCAACATACACAGCAGCAAGTGCATAATCAGCATGTTGAATTAACCAATAAGCTTGGCCAAATAAGCACTAGACACGCAGAGCTAAGTACACAAATTAGCGAACTTACCAGCACGCTTAATGCACAGTTTGAGCACAGTGACTTTTGGCAGCAGTTGCAAAGCAACACGCTTAATATGCGCGATTTAAGCCAGCAGGTTGAGCAGTACCAACAAACTCAAACGCAGCTTGAACAAAGTCAAAAACAAAAAGACAGCGCTGAGCAGCAATTGCAGCAACTCACACCGTTAATTGCTAAAAGTGAGCAGGCGCTTAAAGTTTTAAAAGACGATTTAGCCAAAGCGCAACAACTGCAAAACACGACGCACACAGAGCGCCTTGCGTTATTTAACAACGAGTCGCTAAGTGCCGATGCTTACCAAGCAAAACTAAATACGCAGCTTGAGCAATGCCAAAAGGAGTTACATACAAGCCAACAAGCCCACGACAGCGCAATTAAAAAACGCGATGAGCACGCTATAACACTTAAAAATATTGAGCAGCGCTTGGCAGAGCAAACTCAAGAGCAAAGCACACTTGAAGAGCGCTACACTGCCTGGTTTAGCGACTTTAAAGCCCAGTATAGCGAGGTAAATCATGAACAGATCGCTATTTTACTAACTCTGACTAGTGAGCAAATAAAAGCACAATTAATGCAGTTTGAGCAGCGTTTAGCTGCACTTACAGATGCAAATGCAGCGCTTAAGCAACAGCAAAAAGCGCAAACAGATCACCAAAATACTAACAAACCCGAAAAAAGCGAAAGCCAATTAGCAGAGCAAGAAACGTTTTTAGCTAATCAGCAAACTGAGCTACAAAACAGTTTGCTCGCAACTAATACCGCGCTTGAGCAACACAATCAAAACGCCAAAACACTTAAGGGCAAACACGCTGAACTTGCTACACTTAAAAAACAAGTAGAGCAATGGCACTTATTAAATAAAGTGCTGGGCGATGCAACCGGCAAAACCATGCGTAATTTAGCACAAACGCAAACCCTTAAAATATTACTGCATTATGCCAATAGCCATTTAAAAACTCTGAATAAACGCTATGAGCTAACTGCTATTGAGCAATCGCTCGATATCGCCATTATTGACCGCGATATGGCGGATGAACAGCGCTCGGTTAATACGCTCTCTGGTGGTGAATCATTTTTAGTATCACTAGCACTGGCATTAGGCCTTGCATCGCTTTCGTCAAATAAAGTGCAAATCAACTCTTTGTTTATTGACGAAGGGTTTGGTACGTTAGATAGCGAAACTCTCAGCGTTGCTATGGACGCGCTCGATTCATTACAAGCACAAGGCCGTAAAGTAGGGGTTATATCGCATGTGAGTGAAATGAGTGAACGCGTAGCCACGCAAGTACATGTAAGTAAAAAAAGTGGTGGATACTCCACTGTTGAAGTTTTATAAAGGAGTTAATAAATGCCCACATTCACAGGCGAGCAAGCAACGCATTACAACGACCGTATTACCCGCTTAGTACCTGGTTATGAGCTATTGCACCAACTGACTAATGCTCAACTTAAAGCAACCCTTAAAGATAACGCACATATTTTAGTTGTGGGCGCAGGCACTGGCAAAGAAATACTTGCCCTTGCCGCGCTTAACCCTACTTGGCAATTTACTGCGCAAGACACCTCAAGTGATATGCTTGCAATTGCTAAACAAAAGTTTGAAGAGCACGGCATAACAAAGCGCGTTAACGTTATCGAAGGCGAGCTCGATAAACTCTCTAACAAGGCCGATGCCGCACTATGCCTACTTGTTTTGCACTTTTTAGCAGACGACGGCAGCAAAAAGCAGCTACTTAAAAACATTAAAGCTAATTTAAATAAGGGCGCAAACCTATTTATTAGCGATTTAATGAAACCCGAAACCGACTTTGAACGTGAAGCGCAAATTACTGTGTGTGCCAAGCTAGGCTTAAGTGATGCAGGGCAAGCCTACACAGCTCAAAACTTAGAAAGCGAATTTTATCCACTTGATAGAATGCGCTTTAGCGAGTTACTTAACGAGTGTAAATACGGCATTCCTAAGCTTTATTTTAAAGCGCTTGGTTTTAGCGGGTACGTTGTTTAACTTATCTTGAAGGATGCGGCCTACACCATTTAACCGTATGTTTATGGCGCGGTATGGTTTTACATTCTTTATTTGAATCGGCACCTGGCTCGCTAACATATTGCGAGCTTGGGGCTACATTGGCACAGCCTGCGGCCAGTAATATCGCAAATACGGGTATTAATTTTTTCATTTCATCGCCTATTAAAATCTGTATTTAAGCGCTTTGCAGTTACTGTTAATGCAAAGCGCTTATTAGTTTGCCAATTGCATCACCAATTTAGCGGGTACTTATGCATCTACAAAAATAACTTCGCCAGTAATAAAGCCATCAACTGAGCGCTCAAACGCTTTACCTACAAGCTTACTTGGCACGGGTTGAAAACCTGGCATCATTTCGCCATATACGTCCCACGCTTCTTCAAGCACAGTAGGGTTAACCACATTAATACGCGTGCCTCGCGGCATTTCTAGTGATACGCATTTTGCAAACGTATCTATTGCGCCGCTTGTTGTTGCATCGGCAATCGCAAAAGGAATGGGTTTAACGTTTAAAATACCGCTAATTAGCGTAAATGAGCCGCCATCGGCAATGTACTTTTGACCAATACGTACAAGGTTAATTTGCCCTATCATTTTGCTCATAATGGTTGTCATCCACTGCTCTTCGCTCATATCAGCAAAGGTTTCGTATTCACATAAACCCACTGTATTTACTAGGGCATCAAAGTGGCCTACTTTTTCGTACAAAGCGGTAATTGACGCTTCGCTGGTTATATCTACAATATGATCCACATCGCCCGAGCGACCCGCTGTAATTACTTTATGCTTAGATAAACCGGTTAATGCCGCTTGACCCATTTTGCCCAGTGCGCCTATTAAAATTACTGTTTTCATTGTTTGCTCCAATCATTCAATTTAGTGTGTAGGGGCATAGTAAGGGGGTAGCTCAACAATTAGAAACAACCCTTTCATGTAAGTGATACAAAAATAAATGGTAATGTGATACGTTAATCATGCTTAAACAACAAAGGCATTGCCATGAGTAAGTTAGACAGGCTAGATATAAAACAGCTACGTATTTTTCAAGCGCTCATTCGCGAAAAAAACGCATCAAAAGCGGCCGGTAAATTGGGCTTAACCCAGCAAGCAGTGAGTGAGCAACTAAAAAAGCTGCGTGATGTATTTAACGACCAGCTGTTTTTAAGAAAAACCACCGGCTTTGTGCCAACGCCTTATGCAGAGGAGTTATCGGTAGACATAGACAAACTACTAAACGACTTTCAGGCGTTATTAGCGCCTAAAATATTTGACCCAAAAACGGTTGATGGTGCCTTTGTAATAGCGGCTACCGACTACGCCCAGCAAGTTGTTTTGCCAGCGCTTGTAAAAAAGCTAAGAGAGCAAGCGCCTAATTTAAAATTAATAATAAGAGACTTTGAACTCGACAGCCTGCACGATTTAATGGAAAACGGTAAAGTTGATTTAGCCATTGCTTTCCCCGACTACATCCCAAATACTTACCCCATTATTAAGCTTTTTGAAGAGCAGCATATTTGCGTTACCTCAGCTAACTCATCAATAGCAGGGACACAACCCACCCTTGCACAAATAGCCAGCTACCCAAGCATTATTGCCTCGCCTTCGCGCCCAAATTTTAAAGGCTCTATTGACGATTGGTTTAAAAGCTTTGATTTAACGCGCAATGTTGTTGTGTCGGCACCGTGTTTTTCTATTGTGCCTATGTACTTAGAAACCACCGACTCCATCGCGTTTTTACCCTCTCGCGCAGTAAGTTCAGATCTGGTAAAAATAGAACTACAGCAGCTACCAGCTCCGTTTGATGTAATAGCCGCATGGCACCCACGCTATAATAAAAACCCCTTGCATAAATGGGTGGTTTCAAAGTTGGTGGTTGAGTAATGTGTGTATTTCACTACACACGCTTACAACTTCTAACAGCTACAAACATACTCCTCACATATTTTTTATGCTTGCATGCTTACAATCTTCCTATTAAATATTAATAGGGGTTCAACATGAAAAAGTATCTTATCGCGGTATTACTACTCTCAGGCTGCGCATCACAAGGGGTAGATCGGAACAATCAAAACCAAATAGTTAAGCGTTACTACGCATCGGTAGAATCAATGCAACCTGTAACGCTTTCATCTGAAGTAGGCACAGGCATAGCAGCAGGCGCCGGGTTTGGCTTTGTAGATAGCTTAGATGGTAACACTGAAGAAATGCTCGGCGGAGCAATAATTGGTGGGTTAGTAGGAGGGGTATTTACAGCACTATTTGAAGGCGGGAATGACGCCTATCAATATAATTTATACGCTGCCAACGAGGGCGAATTTACTGTAATTCAAAAGCAAAAACTCGATAAAAACACGCAATGTGTAGCCGTAACTGCAGCCGATAAAGTAAAACTTGAGTCTGTAGCGCATCACTTTTGCAGCAATAAATAAAACAAAAGCCGATACTGCAATATCGGCTTTGTTTTTTACCTAAGCAGATCATATTTTTACAAACTAAATATAACCAATCTCACCAAGTGCTTTCATGGCCGCCTGCGCTTTATCTGTTTGTACAAAAATATGGTCGTGATAAAACGCAGCTACTACATTGGCGCTAATATTATGCTCGGTTAATTTGGCCGATACCGCAGCGGTTAACCCTACCGCCTCTAAGCTTGAATGCACATTAAGGGTAATTAAATTATATTTACCCTCGTAAGTAATACCGGCTTTGTCGGCGGTATCTGCATTTAAAATAAGGGTTAGCCCTTCTTCTTCAACGTAACTGGCAAGCGGGTTTAAATGAGCGTAGTCAGCAAGGCTGCCTGCTAAACAACAAAATATATATTCACCTTGTTTAAGCTCGGGGCTCATTGATTTTAATAACGTATTTAGATCTAAAATTCCCGCCATGTTGACTCCTTACATTTTCAATTAGATGTTTTAAGCTTGGCAACTAAATCGCTTAATCGGGCTATTTTAATATTACTTAACTGCCTGTAATCAAAGTACGGGCACACAATAATGTTATTCGTTGTATCAATTGCAAACTCATCGTCGAGCCAATTAAATTGCGCTTTAAGCTTACCTTGTTGAAGTAAGTTTTTTGCATGCGTACGACCAGCAATAATATGTAGCTGGTTTTTATTAGTGCTGTTAATAATGGGTGCACTAAATAAAAGGGCTGTTTTACTGTTATTTTGCAGTAAAAATGTATCGCGATACGCTTGCCAGCTAGCGGCTTGTTTAGCAAAGCTGTAATGTTCGCTCGGTAGCGCAAACAATACTTTAGCGTATACGTTAAACACCTTGCGCCAACCATTTCCACAGTGCTGATTTATGGTATTTATTTGCTCGTTTATTACAGGCTCAATACGTTGCAAGGTTTCAAAATAAGGCATAGGCGGGGCTTTAGCAACATACACGGCTACGCTAAAGGCACGATCACCTAAGCCAATTAAATGCTCACTCACGCTAGCCTGCCTTGTTTTGCGCTAAAATACGGTCAAGGTTGTTGGCAAAGTTTTGGCGGTCAGTTTGGCTAAGCGGTGGTGGCCCACCACTCATTTCTACGCCGCTTGAACGCATAGTATCCATAAAGTCGCGTACGTTTAATAGCGAGCGAATGTTCTCTTTCGTGTAAAGCTCACCACGTGGATTTAATGCTTGGCAGTCTTTATCGATTACTTCGCTGGCAAGGGGTATGTCGCCAGTAATCACTAAATCGCCTTTTTCTGCGCGTTTTACTATTTCGTCATCGGCCACATCAAACCCACTCGAAACCTGTAATCGGCTAATAAACTTTGAAGGCGGAATACGCATTGCATGGTTAGCCACTAAAATAGTTGGTGTTTGCGTGCGCTCAGCGGCTCTAAAAAGAATTTCTTTTATTACCACGGGGCACGCGTCGGCATCTACCCATATTTTCATGCTTTAATCTTTTAATTGCTCTAGTATTTTACTGATCCTATAGCAATTTATTTTAATCGGCTAGCAAACTTTATTTGCTTAGAACCGTATAAACACCATCACTTAAAAAGGAGCTTTCATGAAGGCCATTACGACGATTTTACTTATTACAGGGTTATTTTTACTCACTGCCTGCACAAGTGCACCTGAAGGTATAACCCCCGTTAAAAACTTTGACCTTGAGCAATACAAAGGTAAATGGTATGAAATTGCTCGCCTCAATCACTCATTTGAGGAGGGCATGGAGCAAGTAACTGCCACTTACACAGTTAACGATGACGGTACAGTAAAGGTGCTTAACAAAGGGTATATCACTAAAGAACAAAAGTGGGATGAAGCGCAGGGCTTAGCTAAATTTGTAGAAGGTAGTGACACAGGCCATTTTAAAGTGTCGTTTTTTGGTCCATTTTATGGTGCTTACGTCGTTTTTGAGCTCGACCAACCCGACTACCAATATGCCTTTATTACGAGTTATAACCGCGACTACTTGTGGTTTTTATCGCGCACACCAACCGTTAGCGACCAACTTAAACAACATTTTATAACTAAAGCTAAAAAACTGGGTTTTGCCACAGAGCAAATTATTTGGGTTAAGCAGTAAACACCTTAGCTTTGTAAAGGGGCTTTACAGTTGTTGTGCATGTGATTGTTACAGCTGTAATAAAACCTTCATTTCACTGTAAGGTAAGTTAAATATGTTAGGGCTATATTAGCTGCACTTGCAACGAGACATGCAAGTGTTGGACATACTGAATATCCCCCTATTGTTGGCAAGCTTTATAGCTTGCCATTTTTTTGCCTAAAATTAACTGCATTTGAGATCAGGTTTTTACTAACTAAAGTGCATTTATTACCAATAACAACCCTGATAAGCCAATCAGTAGCATATTTAAAATGCTAAATGGCTTAATTAGCTTATCTATAAAATTATAAAAAATCATTATAATTAATACACTTAAGCTCATGAATCCACAAAACAGTAAAGCGCCGTACCCCTGCTTTGTAGCAACACAAAATATTAAACTTAGTAAAATACTGATCCATGCAACTATTAGCAGTAAATTACTTTGTTGCTGAGAGGGACGCGTTTTGAATACCGTTTTAAAATGCGCAGGTTTTGCCAAAGCAAAACCATTAAAAGCAAACAGACAGAGGCTAAAGCTTAGTAAATCAATCATGCTTTTTGCCTCTTTTTATTATTGGTTAGGTTATTAGCTGTTTTTTTAGACGCGTTAGAAGCAGTACGTAATTTTTCGGTTTGTACTAAAAACAGTATGCTAAATAGTAAAAATAACGCATCGAAAATAAATAACGCCCATTGTTTGTTAAGTAAATAACTCACTATGTTGCCCTGTGTTGTAAGTGCATTTATTGCCGGCACACTCAAACACGCTAACGCATTTATGGCAGCCATTACACGCCATTGCAGTTTATCTCGCTTTAAAAGCGCCATAGCGGCAAGCACTAACCACGCTAAAAAGAACGCCGTTACCTCTTTTTCACCACGTCCGGCTACGGTTGGACCAAGTAACCTATTGGCAATAAAAAAGGCACAGGTTGCCAGTGGTAAGCCCATAATGGTGGCAAGGTTTAATCCTTCTACTAGTTGTAAACCAAATGAGGCTTTACCTTTGTTACGCTCGCGTATACGTTTAGCCCACATTATGCAACCTGAGGCAATCATTACACAGCCAGCAATGCCGCCAAGCACGTATAACCAGCGTAATAAAGGTGTGGCAAAGCGCCCTGTATGCATAGAGTTAAGTGATTCATAAAGTGCTTTACTATTAGTGAGCTCATCGGCCGATTGGTCAACAAGCTCACCCGTGGCACCACTAAATAAAAGCCTTGGCGTTTGATCGCGCAACTCCTTACCAGGGTCTACCAATACAGTAACCGTTGAGGCCGCCATATTAGGCTCGCTTACTCTAACACTGCGTATATCAGCATCTGGCCACTTAGTATAAACCTGATCCAAGATAGTGTTTATAGGGAGCAAATCTGCACTGCCTTGCGCTTTATTAGTCACGTTATTACTAGGTGTTACATCGTTAAAAAAACCACGTACGCCATTGTCGTAGGTTGTTAATGCTGGGTAGGGGAACAACATAAATATAAGCGTAATAATACCTGTGTAGGTAATCATTAAATGAAACGGCAAAGCCAACACCGAGCTTAAATTATGCGCATCTAACCAAGAGCGTGTGCCTTTATTACCCCTAAAGGTAAACATATCTTTAAAAATGCGCTTATGAATTACCACACCCGATATAATTGCCAGCAACATAAAAAAGCTGGCAAAACACACGACCCAACGCCCGGTTATGGCATCTAAATAGTAAAGCTGATAATGCAATCGGTAAAAAAAGTTACCGCCTTTGGTTTCTACAAAAGGTGGCAGTTCTTGCATGGTGTTTGGATTTAACTGGGTATTTACAAATTGGCTGCGTCGCTGTCCCGGCTCTTTAGGTTTTGCATAACCATATACTAAATACGATATACGCTCTTCGGGTAAGGTAATACGCCAACTAGGGGAATTTGCAGCGTGCTGATTTAAGTAATCAAAGCCCTTAATAATTTGCTGCCTTTGCGCAGCCACTCTATCGGTTTGGGCTTGCACATTGTGTATAGCGGGCTGGTTCCACAGGTTTATTTCGTCTCTAAAAAAGCTAACCGTGCCTGCAAAAAATATTGTGTAAATAATCCAGCAAGTAAGTAAGCCTACCCACGTATGTAGCCAGGTCATCGACCTAAAAAAACTGTCTTTCATAGCCAACCCTTAAGTAATGCCAATACAACAACAAAAAAACTTATACTTAGTAAAATACTGATCCAAACAGTTTTTAACGACTTAACAGAAAAAGCATAAATAAACACTGCAGCGTAAATCAAAATACTGATAGACACACACAGTAATACGGCATCTTGTTTGGCAATTGGCAACACAACACTTAATAATGCAATGCTCGCTGAGGTAAACGCATAACCGCCCACTATGGCGATAAAAAAGCGTAAAAATACTAATACCTTGTAACTTCTAGCAATATTTAATAATGCAGCAAGGTTTAACTTAGTCAAAGATGCACGATGCAAGGGTGCCTGCATAATTAACAAATCCTTTATTTAAACATGGAGGATAAAATGAAGGCGCTATTATATAGGCTTCAAATACAAAAGATAGCGATTCTCATTTGTATGATTAAGTAAATCCAAATTAAAATTTAAATAACTTAGTAAAATACTGATCTGGGTAGTTTTAGCATTGTTGATTAGCCAATAGCTTAGGTTTAAAGTGGTAATTACAGGCCAACATAAAGAGCAAAATTATAATGAGCAACCACGAAAAACTAAATTATGTCGAATTTCCAGCATGCGATTTAACAGCCACAAAAAGCTTTTTTACGAACGTGTTTAATTGGCAATTTACCGACTACGGCCCAGAGTACACGGCGTTTAGCGGCCAAGGGCTTGATGGCGGATTTTTTAATGCGCCGCTTAAATCGCTTACTCAAAATGGGGCTGCTCTACTGGTGTTTTACAGTAACGATATTCATGCAACTTATAAAAAAGTCGTGCAGTTTGGCGGTGAAATAGTAAAACCTATTTTTGAATTTCCGGGTGGCTGCCGGTTTCATTTTACAGAGCCCAGTGGTAACGAGTTTGCCGTATGGTCTGAAAAACACTAAGTATTACAGGGGCTACAGCGCTGTTTTAAACAGAGATCACGATTTTACCAACTACTGGCCGTTTTAATTAAAATAAACCGATTTTTTACCAACTCATTGGGTCAAAATGGCCATTTAGAATAAATATTGAGCATTTAAGGCCAAATAATCATGAATACCAGCCAATTAATAGAGCAAGTTAGTAAATGCGTGATCTGCGAACCTCATTTACCTTTAGGCGCACGCCCAGTAATACAATTTAACCCTAACGCCCGTATTTTAATTGCAGGCCAAGCGCCTGGTATTAAAGTGCACCAAAGCGGTAAACCCTTTAACGATGCCAGCGGAAACCGCCTACGCGAATGGCTTGGGCTAACACCTGCTGAGTTTTATAACGCGAATAATATAGCTATTTTACCTATGGGCTTTTGCTACCCGGGTAAAGGTAAGTCGGGCGATTTACCACCTCGAAAAGAATGCGCGCCCGCATGGAGAGAGCAATTACTGGGCGCACTGCCAAATTTAGAACTGACAATAGTGCTTGGTAAATACGCGCAGGCGTATCATTTACCCCACACAAAAAATAAGCCTTTAACCGAGTTAGTAAAATCGTGGCGTGAGTATTGGCCACAATATTTAGTGTTACCGCACCCAAGCCCACGCAATAATATTTGGTTTAAAAAGAATCCATGGTTTGCACAAGGTGTACTGCCAGAACTTAGTAAGCGTGTTGCTGCAATATTAAATAAAGAGCCATAATGAACAGTTATAAATCAAACGGCTATATGCTTGTAAAGGGGCTTTACAGCACCAAAGAGCTAAATAAAGTTAAGTCAATTATTGATGCATTTCATACACAATGGAAAGCTAATAACCGTGAGTTTTATAAATCCCGTGCCATTAATAGCTCAGGCATAACAAATAGTGAGTATTTGACGGCGCAGCAAAACGAGTTTTTATTTAGTTTAATTGCTGATAACAAATTAATTAAGCGTGTAAAGCAAGCGATTAGTGAGCCACTGTTTTTAAACACTCAGTTATTTTTTAATCCCGTTAATGTTACACAAAAAAATTATTGGCATCGCGATATGCAATACCATTTAAATGTGCAAGAACAACAAGCCACGTTAAACGGCCCAGACGTAGTGCACTGCCGGTTAGCCCTACAAGACGAGCCAGGTATTGAGCTTGTGCCCCAGTCACATAAAAATTGGGATACCCCAGAGGAGCTAAATGTACGTCTTGCAAAAAATAATAAACTACCAAGCGATAACTTAACTACAGGTAAAACAATTAAGCTAAATGCGGGCGACTTATTGTTGTTTTCAGCCAATATGATTCACCGTGGCTTATATGGTAAAAACCGCTTAGCACTGGATATTCTTTTTTGCGAAAATGCACCACAGCTTACTGCTTTTATAAATGCAGCAAACACCCCAAGCTCAGCAATAGCAAATAAAACCGCTAATCCACAGGTATTTTTTAACCCGCTCTAACTCCTCACTAAACCTACATAGCCTCGTATAAAACTAAACTTTTTAGCTCAACTATAAATATTACTAATAGTGCTGAATAAATAAACATCACTGTTATTTATTTTAAGAGCCGTCAGTATGAAATAGACGCAAACATATCCAATAAAAATAACCTCAATAATGGAGTTGCAGCTATGACAACTGAACACACACAGTCACACACATGTTTAAATCATGCTTTTTTAAAGCAAAAAGCACTTACTTTATTTACCCTAAGCGCACTCAGTGTGGGCATGGCACAAGCTGCCGAGAATAAAGTAAATAAGAGCGAGCTTGAGACCATTACCGTTACCTCTCAAAAGCGGGTGCAATCACTGCAAGATATTCCTACCTCTATTCAAGCGCTTTCGGGTGACTACCTCGAGCAAAACAGTGTTGACGATTTACTTGCCCTAAGCGAAAACCTACCTAATGTGCATATAACCGAAACCTCAAGCAGTAAACGTATTTTTGTACGCGGTATTGGCTCTGGCACTAACTCAGGCTTTGAACAATCGGTTGCTATGTATAAAGATGGCGTTTATTTAGGGCGCGGGCATCAAGCTAAATTTCCATTTTTAGATATGCAGCGCCTTGAGCTTATTAAAGGTCCACAGTCGGTTATGTTTGGTAAAAACGCCACAGCAGGTGCCTTTAGTATGGTTTCAAATTCACCTACAGATGTACTTGAAGGCAGCGTATCGGCAGAGTTTGGATCAGATAACGAAAAGCGCTTTACAGGCGTTATAAATATTCCTATTCATGACGATTTAGCCGTTCGAATTGCTGCGTTTGATCATTCTGTTGATGGCTTTTTATATAACCAAGCTCGTCAAACCGACGAGCAATCTAACGATTCATCAGGCGCGCGTTTATCAATAGATTGGCAAATAAACGATGATATAAACGCATTATTTAAATGGGAACACGGTGAGTTTGAGTCGCACGGTTCGCGCTACCAATACATTATTGATACGCCAAACCGAGATTTACAAATAGCTAATGACCCTACTAACCCAGGCAATGTAGGGTATCGCTCACTTTTATTAAGCGATAACTCGGGCCTAGATTACACAAGTTCAGTATCGGGCGATGGCCACCCCGGTGGGCTTAATGAACAAAGTAAAACCACCCTTGATAACGCATCACTTAAGTTAACGTATAACCATGGCGAATACGAATTTACCTCCGTAACCACGTATAGCGAGTACGATTGGGACTCAACCTTTGACGCCGACTTTTCTGAAATCCCGCTTATAAAACAAGACTACTTAGAAAACTATAACCAGTTTACGCAAGAGTTGAGAGTAAGCTCGCCAACAGGGCGCACGCTTGAATACGTTGCGGGTATTTTTTATATGAGTAGCGAGCTTAAGCACCCAAACGATATTTTATTTGGCGCATCGTTACTTATTCCTGATTTAGTGGGTACATCACTGGGCGTAAATGCGCTGTTTGATCAAGACCAACAAAGCTACTCAGCATTTACCGCCCTTACGTGGAATGTAAACGCGCAATGGCGCGCTAATTTTGGCCTGCGTTATCAAAAAGAAGAAAAAGAAGTGAGTAGTATGCAAAGTGTATATAGCGAATTTGAGCCCAATACACCGCAAGCAGTACAACAATTTGCCAATGCTGCCGCGCCCACTATTGCGGGGCAACTTTCGGGCGCGGGGGTACATAACCTTAACGCTAAGCGAGATGAATCGCACTTATCACCCAATATTAGTGTGCAGTATTTAGGGCTTAACAACACGATGTTATTTGCAAGCGCAGGCATAGGTTACAAAGCCGGTGGCTTTGATGGCTCGGGCTTAAACGGCTCGCAAGGTAATATAATTGATGAAAACTCAGGCTTTGAGTTTGACGATGAAAAAGCCACAAATTTTGAATTTGGCATAAAAGCCGAGCCAATTAAAAATATATTAGAAGTAAACGCCACACTGTTTTATACCCTGTACGATGACTTACAAGTATCTGAATTTAATGGTAATGCATTTGTAGTTAAAAACGCTGCCAAAACCAAGGTAAAAGGAGTTGAATTAGACTCGCGCTGGGCAATAAATCAAAGCTGGCAGGTATCGGCAAATCTTGCGTTACTTGATTTTGAATACGAGCAATACGCTAGTGCCTCACCAACGGTTATGCAAAGCGAGCTACTTGGGCAAGCATTTCAAGATTTAACAGGAAAAACTGGCGCGTTTGCGCCCGATTACTCAGGCAATATAGCAATTGATTACAATACCGAGGTGTTTTCAAACCTAACGTTAAGCAGCAATTTAGCGCTTAACTTTAGTGACGATTACTTTTTAGAGCAAGATCTTGATCCAATAGCCAAGCAAAGTGCTTTTAAGAAACTTAATTTACGCGTAGAACTGGGTAGCAGTGAAGGGAATTGGTCGGTGTCGTTATTAGCTAAAAACCTAACCGATAAACAAACCTTTTCGCAGGCCAATGATGTGCCAGTAATTAGCTATGCTCACCGCTTTTTATCAGAGCGTGGGCGCAGCTATCACGCACAATTTAATTACCGCTTCTAAGTTTTTCAGCAGGGATAAGCTGCTGGGCTAAACCTAGCAGCTTCTCTCGCATCCAACTATTTACTAAATCGTCATTGGCTTGTTCGTGCCAGTACATATGCACGGGCATTAACGGCACATCAAACGGCAAACTAGTTACATGCACGGGCATTTGCTCTTTTAATACTTGCGCGTACGAGTTTGGCATGGTCATTATCATGTCGCTTTGGCTAATCACTTTAGTCGCCGCAAAATAGTGTTCACATTTAAGCACCACATTGCGCGCAAGTGCATGCTTTGCCAACGCCATATCTATAATATCTACCTGCGCCCCTTTTAACGACACCAACGCGTGCGACGCCTTAGCGTAATTTTGTACGGTTAAATCATTTAATATTGGGTGATCGTGCCTACATATCAGCGAAAAGTGTTCATTACAAATAAAGGTGTTTTTTATATGGTTGCTGGTAGGGGTAAGCACATCAATCACTATATCGAGTTCTTGGTTTTCGAGAGATTTTTCCATATCAACATGGGACACCTGCCGGCTGTTAATCGTGATATTAGGAGTGTTTGTAAGTAAATCGCTCATTAGTGGCGGAAAAAATATCGATTCTAAAATATCTCTAAAGCCAAATTTAATTTCGCGCTTAAACGCGGCTATATCAAAAAGCCGCTCGTTGTTCATGGTGGCCTCTAATGCCTGCACCGATTCAATCACTTGCGCTATTATTTTTTGGCAAAAAGGCGAGGGCACCATACGCCTACCGTGGCGAATAAATAAGGGGTCGTCAAACTTTTCTCTAAGGCGAGAAAGCGCATGGCTAACAGCCGGTTGCGTTAAGTGAAGTTTATCGGCCGCACAGGTAATACTGCCCTCTTGGTATACCGTTTTAAGTATTACAAACAGGTTTAAATCTATCTTTCCATGCATAGTATTTATGTTTAACCATTAATTAACATCACTTCTATTTATCATAAGCGAGACTAAACTAAAGTCAACAGAGTTTAATTTAGGATTATTATGAGCAATACACTAGAGCAACAAGCCGCAAAAATGACCATAGGCAGCGACAAATTTAAACTTATTATGCCGCCTAAATTTAACACCCTAGAAGAGCAACGCACCTACGAAAAACAACGCCTAGCCGCGGGCTTTAGAGTATTTGCGATGTACGGTTTTGACGAAGGGCTTGCAGGGCACATAACGCTTCGCGACTGCATAGAGCCCGATACTTTTTGGGTAAACCCCGTAGGTATGCACTTTGCGCATATTAAAGCGTCAGATCTCATTAGGGTTTGCCACAAAGGTAATATTATTGAAGGCAGCACACCGATTAATAATGCCGCGTTTGCTATTCATTCACGTATACATATGGCGCGCCCCGACGTAAACGCAGTTGCCCATGCACATACACGTTATGGCCGTGCGTTTTCGGCATTAGGTGAGCTTCTTAAACCTATTTCGCAAGATGCCTGCGTATTTTACGAAAACCACAGTGTATTTGATGTATTTAGCGGCGTAGTAGCCGATAGTGAAGAAGGCGATATGATAGCTAAATCACTCGCTGACAACTGCGCTGTTATTTTACAAAACCATGGTTTGCTTACCGTTGGCTCATCGGTTGATGCCGCAGTTGCCAACTTTGTATTGCTAGATAGCTGCTGCCAAAGCCAGTTATTAGCACAAGCCGCTGGCAAGCCTAAGCTTATCTCGCACGAGGTAGCGCTACATACTAAACAAGCCAATGGCTCAGAGCTGGTTACATGGGGAAATTTTCAGCCCATGTATCAGGTCGTTGCCGCAAAAGACAATAGCTTTTTAGATTAAAACAGTGGCACTTAGTTTTTGCTAAACTAAATTTTGCGCGGTAGCTGCCCACACAGCACAGCCGCGTTTAAACACCATGCACACACAACACACACATTATAAAAATACGTTGAGGGTTTTATGACTATAACAACAATTAAAAACCATGCCGATGTTGGCAATTTAAACCTTGCTGAAATATCCCCAGAGCAACTGCCTCGCTCTACTTATCATGCCATTTTACAGTCGGCAAAAAAATTTGGTGATGCAACCGCTATTGAATACATTTTAGATGGCGACTGTATTAACCCATCGCAAATTCCATTTGCTAAAAAGCTTATTCATCGCATTTTGATGACCTTTAAAGGCAAAAGCTTTGCAAATCCGCACCGTAAAATGAGCTACAAAGCGCTCGCCAATAACGTAACAGGGCTTGGCAATGCATTGCACTCGTTAGGCATAACAAAAACCGATGTAACCTCGCTGGTGTTACCTAACTTTCCTGAAACCTATGTATCGCTTTGGGCAGCAGAGGCCGCTGGCATTGCAAACCCAATAAACCCATTGCTTGATGAGTCCATAATGAAAGAAATTATGATCTCTGCTAATACCAAAGTCATTATTGCTCTAGGCCCAGTACCAGGTAGCGATATTTGGCAAAAAGTAATGGCAATTAAAGAGCATATACCCGGCCTAAAAGCCGTTATTAGCTTATTTGGTGACGACATAGCGTGCTCGCAAAACAATAAAGTACCGGTGTATGGGTTTAAAAAGTTACTCGCGGCGCAAAATACCCAAACAGCTAATTTTACTGTGCCTGAGCAAAGCGATGTGTGCGCGTATTTTCATACGGGCGGTACCACCGGCTTACCAAAACTTGCTAAGCACTTACACTTAAACCAGCTTACCAATGCAGGGCAGGTTAATTTACTTTCGCCGGTAAACGCAGGCGATACCATGTTAGTTGGCTTACCTATATTTCATGTAAATGCAGCGGTAGCAACGGGCATAGCCTCGGTAATGAAAGGCTGTAAAATTTTACTCGCAAGCCCGTCAGGCTTTAGAGGTAAAAACATCATTCAAAACTTGCTTACCCTAATTAATAATTACGATGTAGCGGTTATGACCGCGGTACCTACGGTTTATGCAGCTATGGTTGAGCAAATTACTTCGCAAAAAATGACTGTACCACCGCTTAAAATGAAGTTTGCTATTTGTGGTGCTGCGCCGCTTTCATCTGATTTACAAGCCCTGTTTACTAAACTCACCAACACCCCACTGGTAGAGGGTTATGGCTCAACTGAGGGCAGTTCGGTAAGTACGTTAATGCCTGTAAACCCAATTAATAAAGAGGCGTCTGTAGGGCTGCCAATACCCGGTATTACGCTTAAAATTGCCGAAATAAACGAGCAAGGCACACTTGTAAAAATGTGCGATACGCACGATGTTGGCGAAATAATAATAACCGGTAATAATGTATTTCCTGGGTACGTAGAAGATGCACATAACCAAGGTGCATGGGTTGTTGATGAAAACGGCCAACAGTATTTTAGAACCGGCGATTTAGGTAAAATAGACGAGAGCGGCTATGTATCATTATGCGGTAGGCAAAAAGAGCTAATAATACGCGGCGGGCACAATATAGACCCTAAAATGATTGAAGATGCCGCAACCAAACACCCAGATGTAACACTTGCAGCCGCCGTGCCACGCCCCGACAGCTACGCAGGCGAAGTGCCGGTACTTTACGTAACGCTAAGCCCAAATAGTACGCTTAATCTTAATGAGCTCACCGAGTATGTTAGCACCCACATACCTGAAAGAGCAGCAATACCGAAAGAAATTTATATAATTGATGAAATACCGCTAACTGCCGTAGGTAAAATTTATAAACCCGAACTGGTTTGCCTTGAAATAAAACAAACCATAACAGATGCACTTAACGAGCATTTAAAAAACAAAACCGTGCAAATAAATGTGTTTGCTGATAAAAAGTTAGGCATAAAAGCCACAATTTTAGTTAAAGAGGATGAGTTAAACGCGCTGCAACAACACATAAAAACGCTGCTAACCCCATACTCATTTAACTACGAAGTGCTGGCATTAAAAACAACAGAGGCCGCCTAATTTGAACGCATCATTTTTAACAGAAATCATACTCCCCCTCGCGCTTGCCCTTATCATGTTTGGCATGGGGCTTGGGCTTACACTTGACGACTTTACGCGGCTTTTTAAAAAGCCCATAGCAATTGCTATGGGCTTAGTGGGCCAAATTATTGCCATGCCGCTACTGGCTTTAGGTTTGTGTTATTTACTTAATTTACCCACGCCTATAGCAATAGGGTTAATGATTTTAGCCGCTTGCCCTGGCGGTACTATGTCGAACGTTGTAAGCCAGCTGGCAAAGGCTAATTTAGCGCTGTCGGTAAGCTTAACCGCGGCCTCAACTGCTATTAGTATTATTACCACACCGTTTATTATTGGCTTTGCCATGCACCAATTTGCCCCGCAAATTGATGCTAATTTTTCTATATTAACTACATCACTTGGGCTATTTGTCATTACCTTAGTGCCTGTAGCTATCGGCGTAAGCTTGCGCCATTTTAAAAGCGAATTTGCGATTAAAAGCGAGCCATTTTTTAGGCGTTTTTCGTTATTTTTTATGCTCGCCATGATAGCCGCACTCGTAATAAAAGAACGCGCATTATTGCTAAGCTCGTTTAACGATGTATTTTGGGCGTGTATAGCCCTTAATATTGGCTCAATGGTCATTGGTTTGCTCATAGCAAAACTCTCAAACCTAAACCTTACCGATTCGCTAACACTTGGGATTGAGGTAGGGATTCAAAACGCATCATTGGCTATTTTAATTGCTATAAGCTTTTTAAATAAGCCCGAATACGCAGTAACAGGCGGCGTATATGGCCTTGCCATGTTTATAGGCCCGCTGATATTAATTGCTGCGCTAAAAATTAAAAACAAGCGCGCACAAATTACGTTATAACCCTTAAATAATGCTTACAAAACGCCAAACCTAGCCCGCTAAGTTTGGCGTTTTTTTGTATCAATTAACGCTTAAAAATGTTTTCTACTTGGCTTCGTAGCCACATTAGTGCCTCGTCCTTATCGGTGTTTTGGTGCCAATATAAATGCTGGTAAATAGCAGGCATAGTAGTAGGTACTGACCGTGCTATAAGCGACTCATCAAGCAATTGACTGGCAACCAATGAGGGCAAGGTGAGCAAAAATGGCGAGCTTTTAATAACCTCTTTAGCTGCAAAATACGTTTGGCAGCGCATGGCTACCTCGCGGTTGAAGCTCAGCTGCAATAAAGCTATGTCTTCAATTACGGTGCCGGTGGCTCTGTTTGAAACCGCTACATGTTTAGCGCTTAAGTAATTTTCAATATTTAACTCATTTTTTAGTGGGTGATTTTTTTTCATTAATACACAAAAATGATCGCTAGAAAGCACGGCATGACTAATCGGCGCTTTTATTGGCCGTGCTACATCTATGGCCATGTCAATTTGATGATTAGCCAATTGTTTGTGCATGTCGTCGCGGTTTAGTTTAACGCTTGCAAGGCTAGCGTTAGGCGCGTGTTTTGCAATTATTAACTGTAATTTTGGCAGCACTATGGGCTCAATGGCATCGTGCAGGGCAATTTTAAATGTTTGCGCTGTGGTAGCTAAGTCAAAATCGCCACAGGCTTGCAGTACTTGGCGTAACTTTTCGAGTAAATCTATTAACTCGGGTGCCATACGCTGGCACGCAGGGGTTGGTACCATTAGTTGCCCTTGGCGCTCAAATAACGGATCGTTTAATACACTGCGCAAACGTTTTATAGCATGGCTTACGGCAGAGGGCGTTATGTATAGCACCTTTGCGGTTTCGCTCATGTTTTTTTCGCGGTAAAGGCACTCAAAAATTTTAAGTAAATTTAAGTCTAACTGCTGAATATTTTTAGCTTCAATCACGGTTTATCACCCACATATTATGAATTTGATTCACAGTACTTTGGTAATATATTTCATTTAATTCATTGGGGCGAATGTTTTATGCTGGGTTAACTAAAAAATAATCAGGCAACCCTAATGAATTTTGAACCAAGTCAAAAAAGCCAAGACTACCTAAAGCGTGTTACCGCCTTTATGGATGAACACGTATTGCCAATTGAGCAAGCGGTAGTTGCGCATAACCATACTAAAAATAATTCAAACGATTGGACTACTTGGCAGCTAAGTGAGCACATAGAGCCATTAAAAGCGAAAGCAAAAGCAGCAGGCCTGTGGAATTTATTTTTACCCGATACAGAACTAGCACAAGGTTTAACCTGCCTAGAATACGCCCCTATTGCAGAGCAAATGGGTAAATGTTTATTTGCCTCAGAAATATTTAACTGTAACGCCCCCGACACCGGCAATATGGAAGTACTTTATCACTTTGCAAATGATGAGCAAAAACAACAGTGGTTAACGCCTTTATTAAATGGCGAAATACGCTCTGTATTTGCCATGACCGAGCCCGATGTCGCCTCGTCAGACGCAACAAACATGCAAGCAACTATTGATACTGATGGCGACGAGCTGATTTTAAATGGCAAAAAATGGTGGACCACCGGCCTTGGCCACCCTAATGCGCAAGTGGCTATTTTTATGGGGCTTTCTAACCCCGAAAACGATAAACACAGCCAGCACTCCATGGTACTTGTGCCATTAAACACGCCAGGTGTAAAAATTAAACGTATGCTAAGTGCCTGTGGCGATTATGATGCGCCATATGGCCACGGCGAAATGGAATTTAATAACGTACGCGTACCAAAACAAAACCTTATTTTAGGGTTAGGCAAAGGTTTTGCCATTGCACAAGGGCGCTTAGGGCCTGGGCGAATTCATCATTGTATGCGCGCAATTGGCGCAGCAGAGCGCTGTTTAGAGCTCATGATTAAACGCGGGCTGTCGCGCAGCGCCTTTGGTAAACCGTTACTTAAATTAGGCGGCAATTTAGAACGCGTTGCGCAAGCGCGTATGGCAATAGATCAAGCCCGTTTATTAACACTGCACGCCGCATGGAAAATAGACACTCAAGGCGTTAAACACGCCATGACCGAAATATCGAGTATAAAAGTTGTAGTGCCCAATATGCTGCAAATGGTGTCTGATATGGCCATACAAGTATTTGGAGGCGCTGGGGTATCGAGCGACTTTCCTATTGCCTCGTTTAATGCAATGGGGCGTATTTTACGCCTTGCCGATGGCCCAGACGAAGTACATATGGGCATGGTTTCACGCCTCGAACTTAACAAATACCGCTAAGGCAACACCATGAAAACACGACTAATAATAACAGGTGGGGCCACAGGCCTGGGCAAAGCATTAGCGCTTAGTTACGCGAGTAATTTGGGCGCAAACTTACAAATTTGTATTGCCGATATAAACGCCGAACGTGCAGCCATAACCATTAGTGAGCTACAAACACTAAAAGCCGATGCCTTTTTTTACGCCTGCGATGTAACCAAACAAACAGATGTAAAGGGGCTTTACGATATTATACAAACCAAATGGAAAGGCGTTGATATTGTTATTAATAACGCCGGCGTTGCCACTGGCGGCTCGCTTGAGGGCGAATCGCTTGAGCAATGGCAGTGGATTATGGACGTTAATTTGCTCTCTATGGTGCGGGTGTGCAAAACGTTTTACCCGCAATTTAAGCAACAAGGCAGTGGCTACTTTATTAATATAGCCTCACAAGCAGGGCTGACCCCTATTCCGTTTATGAGCAGTTATAACACAGTAAAGGCGGCGGTTATTGGCTTTAGCGAAACCCTAAAACTTGAACTCGCCCACGATAATATAGATGTAAGTGTTGTGTGCCCCAGCTTTTTTAAAACCAATCTTGATGAATCAATGCGCACCAGCGAACCGGCTATGAAAACTATGCTTAACCGCGCCTTTGAGCGCTCACCCATTAATGCCGAGCAAGTTGCAGATATTATTTATAAGCAGTCACTTAAACGCCCATTTTTAATATTGACCCATAAATTAGGTAAACAGGCCTTTTTAATGAAAAAACTACTCCCCATTGAGTGGTACATTAAAAACATGCTGAAAAAAACACGCTCTATGCAACGTTTAAAATCAAAATAATAAAGGCTAACAATGAACACACAATTATTAGATCAAGCCAAAAACGTACGCCAAGGCGAAGAGCTCGACACCCAAAAAGTAGATGCATGGCTTAAACAACACATACCGCAGTTAACTGGCGAGCCAAGCGTTACACAATACGCAGGGGGTGCCTCTAACTGGACATACTGCCTAGAGTATCCTAATCAATCCCTTATTTTGCGCCGTGCCCCAAAAGGCACAAAAGCCAAAGGCGCGCATGATATGGGTCGCGAGTTTAAATTACAACAAGCACTAAAACCGGTTTACAGCTATGTGCCAAACATGGAGGCGTTTTGCGCCGATGAAAGCATACTCGGCACCGACTTTTACGTTATGGAAAAGCTTACGGGGATTATTCCGCGTAAAAATTTACCGCGCGGATTAACGCACACTCCCGAGCGCACAAAACAGCTGTGCGAAAACGTACTCGACTGCCTAGTAGAGCTACACAAAGTAGATTTCAAACAGGCCAATTTAAGCCATTTAGGCAAAGGCGAAGGCTACACACAGCGCCAAATTAGCGGCTGGAGTGAACGCTACACTAAAGCTAAAACATGGAACGTACCCAGCGGCAAAAAAGTAATTAAATGGCTTGAAAACAACATGCCAAGCCATGAGCGCATTTGTATAACACATAACGACTTTAGGTTTGATAACGTTGTGCTTGATGCAACCGACTACACGAAAGTTCTGGGTATTTTAGACTGGGAGCTTGCCACCCTTGGCGACCCATTGATGGATTTAGGCAATACATTGGCTTACTGGGTAGAACCCGGGGATGACTTTTTAGCCCAAGCCACGCGCCGCCAACCTACCCATTTAGAGGGCATGCTAACGCGCAAAGAAGTCGTGGCCTACTACTGTAAAAAAATGGATATAACCGTAGATGATTTTACCTTTTACGAAGTGTATGGGCTATTTAGGCTTGCAGGCATAGTGCAGCAAATTTATTACCGCTATCACCATGGGCAAACAAAAAACCCCGCGTTTAAAAACTTTTGGGTGTTTGTACATTACCTTTTATGGCGCTGTAATAAAGCCATTAAAAACCAAGGAAAAGCCTAATGTGTATTTTATATTTAGTGCGCCACGGACAGGCCAGCTTTTCTGCTGATAATTACGATACGCTCTCAAAAAAAGGGCAACAGCAAGCCACATTACTTGGTGAGTACTTAATACAAAAGCAGCTAACGCCCGATGTGGTATTTGCAGGGAGTATGCTGCGCCATAATCAAACCGCAGAGTTAAGTTTAGCAAGTGCTAATAATGCGCCTGTGGTAATAAACGATGCGCGTTTAAACGAGTACGATCATGAACATATTTTAGCGGTTTATAATCCAGCACTTGCCACTCCAAGCCAAGTGCGTGCTGCACTAAACAAACAAGCCGACCCTATGGAATATTTTAAAACGGTATTTATTAGCGCCATTAAGCAGTGGGTACTCAACCCCGACAGCACTCAATATAGCGAAAGCTTTAATGCATTTACTGCACGTGTATTGGGTGCCCTTGAGCAAATAGCCAATGAAAACCATGGTAAAAAAGTGCTTATTTATACCTCTGGCGGGCCTATTAGCATTATTACCAGCCATTTAATGGGGCTAAAACTCGAGCGCTTTATTGATATTAATTGGAGCTTAGTCAATGCAGGCGTAACCAAAGTAGTGGCGCGCGGCAAAGGGGTAAATTTAAAATTAACGATAAGTAGTTTAAACGAGCATCACTTTTTAGAGTGCCACCCACAACAAAAATTAATTACATACACCTAAGGATTTAATTATGCGCAAAAATATACTAATAACAGGTGCAAGTTCAGGCTTAGGCAAAGGCATGGCAAAAGAGTTTGCAAAACAAGGCTGTAACCTTGCCTTATGTGCACGGCGCTTTGAGCTACTAGAGCAGCTAAAAAGCGAGCTTGAACAGGTAAACCCCAATATAACCATTAGCATAAAAGTGCTTGATGTTAACGATCACGAGCAAGTGTTTAGCGTATTTAACGCCTTTAAAGAAGAGCTAAACGGCCTTGATAGAGTAATTATAAATGCAGGTATGGGCAAAGGCGCTTCTATTGGTACAGGTTATTTTAATGCCAACAAACAAACCGCACAAACTAACTTTGTAGCCGCACTTGCGCAAGCTGAGGCCGCAATGGAAATTTTTAGAGCGCAAAATAATGGCCACTTAGTGACTATTTCGTCTATTAGTGCGGTGAGAGGTTTTAGGCGTGCCATGACCGTTTACGCCGCCACTAAAGCAGCCATTACCTCATTAAGCGAAGGTATACGCATAGATGTAATGCATACGCCTATAAAAGTAAGCTGTGTACACCCAGGTTTTATAAGAAGCGAAATAAACGAAAAAGTAAAAACAGTGCCATTTATTGTTGATACCGAAACCGGCTGCAAAGCACTGGCAAAAGCCATAAATAAAGAAAAAGCCAACAGCTTTGTGCCAACTTGGCCGTGGGCATTGCTGCATTGGATTTTACGAATAGCACCGCTTAGTACAATTCGTAAAATGTCGTAATTATTAAATTTTGGCATTAAAAAAGGTGGCAAATGCCACCTTTTCAGTAAAAATTCACTTAATTACAGTAGTGCAAAAATCTTTTGCAGCTGTGGCATATACTCGCCCACAAGCTCAAGGTTATTTTCGCTTACTAGTGGGTCAGTAGATTCTTCTGCTGCGCTTGACGCTTTACCAAACGCACCCATTAGTGAGCTAGCATCACTGCTTTTAGCACTTTTAAGGCTTTGTAGGCCACCCATTACTTTATTTGCTGTTTCTTGGTTTTCAGCAGAAAGACCCGATTTAAGGTTTTCGATGTAAGCCATAGATACTTCAGAACCCACAGAAACTAATTCTTCAGGCGAAAAACCGTAACGGTTTGTCACACTTGCAAAGCTTTTGTATAGGTCTTGTTCTTTGATCATGTTTAGTGCGCTGTTAGCAAGAGAGCTTTGCTCTTCAACGCTTTGATCGGCAGAGCCACCTAGCATGCTTGCTAAATCAAGGTTTTTTAACGAATCTTGGCTGCTTGCCCAGCTAGAAACAGCCGGCAGTGCTTTCATGTAGCTTTGTAACTGGCCTTCGCTAATGTCTTCTGCAAGGCTTGAAAAACTCATTGCTAGTAAGCTAAGTGATAAAATTATTTTTTGCATTGGGGATTTCCTATTATTTAATTAAAGCCATTAAAAACTAAATGTAAGCGCTTGCCAATACAAAACTAAAGTATTAGGTGCATTTAAACTACAAAGTAGTATAAATACTTTAACCCCCTATAACTTAAGCTGATTCAGCACAAATATAGTTACAAATGTTATACTGCATTTTTGTCGATAAGAGCTGAACGTAATGTTAACTATTTCAAATACTGTCACTATAGATGAGTGGGAACTAGAGCTAACCGCTATTCGTTCGCAAGGTGCCGGTGGCCAAAACGTTAACAAAGTAGCCAGTGCTATTCATTTACGCTTTGATATTAACCGCTCAAAGTTACCCGACTTTTACAAAGAGCGACTATTAAAACTAAACGACTCGCGCATTACAAAAGAGGGCGTAGTGGTAATTAAAGCTCAAAGCTTTCGTACCCAAGAGCTTAACCGCGAGGATGCACTAAAGCGTTTAAAAGATTTAATTTTAAGCGCAACCAAAGTAAACAAAGCCCGCCGCGCAACTAAACCAAGCCGTAACTCGCAGCGCAAACGCATGGATAAAAAAACCAAACATGGGCAAACCAAAGCCCTGCGCGGAAATATTAAGTTTTAATAAAAGTTTGGGGTTATAAGTTTAAATTACTTGTAGATGCGAAACTTTTTTGCGTGATGAGCTATTAAAAGCTTCGCTTTTCGCGCGAGCAAGCTCTGCGCCTACGGCATAATTCTAACCTTGAGTTTAAATTACTTGTAGACGCGAAACTTGTTTGCGTGATGGGCAAGGCCCATAAACAAAGTGCCGTTAATTTAGCAAAGCCAAATAGGTGCAAGCGTGTAAACGGTTAAAGCCATTAAAAGCTGCGCTTTCGCGCGAGCAAGCTCTGCGCCTACGGCATAATCCTAACATTGGATTTTAATTACTTGTAGACGCGAAACTTGTTTGCGTAATGGGCAAGGCCCATAAACAAAGTGCCGTTAATTTAGCAAAGCGAAGCAGGAGATAGAGTGTAAGAGTATAAATTCATAATACGTAATTCACTGTAAGAAAGATTCTAATTCTATGTATTGATTTTTAGTCTTCAAATATATAAATTGAACCTCAATTAGGAAAATACAAAAAAGGATTTTATTATGCTAAAAGTACACGTCTAGTTACCTCACGGAAGTATGGTAGGTCATGCTTCAATTTCATTTGGCACTACTTACATTAGCTTTTGGCCAGCTGATGATGCTGGTAAAAAAGATTTAAAAATAAAGCGTCGTCGTCCTGGTCACTTTATGCAAGCACTGGAGTTTGATATTGAAAGTGAGGGTAACCGCCGCCCCATAACTGTTACTATTTCAGGCGCAAATACGAGTGCCTTAGAAGACTATGTTGTTTCTTTAATGGAAAATATACCTCAATACAAGCTAGCTAAATTCAATTGTTCAAATGTTGTAGCTGATTGCTTACGAGTTGCCTGTGCTAAAGAGCCTAGTTTTAAGCCTAATGCTGGTGCATATGGTAAATTAGCAAGAACATTAGGTGGTGGTATATGGACGCCCCATGAAGTTTTACGTTACGCGAAGGAACTTGCAGAAACGGAAAATGCATAGACATGAAAATTATTTATGAGCCCCGCTTTAATTATCAATTAGGATTACTAAAATACTTACACCCATTTGATGGTGAAAAGTTTGCAAAAGTAATTACAGAACTTGATAACTTAGATATTGAAATAATCTACCCACAGGGGCCTGTTTCGTCAGTCAAGATCAATGAATATCTCAATGAATTAATGCGAAAATTGGTTTTAAGTAAAACGCTTATACTTAGGGCTTTGGAAGTTCCGAAAATTCCTTTCGTTAGTTTTAATTTTCTAGATAATAAAATTTTGCTACCTATGCGCTTAGCTGTTGCGGGAACTTTGCTAGGTGCTGAAAAAGCATTAAGCTCTGGCGATATAATGTGGAATTTATCAGGAGGCTTCCATCACGCTAGCAATGTTAATATGGAAGGCTTTTGTATTTATAATGATATTGGAATTAGTTATCAGCAATTATGTAAAAATGGCCAATTAAGTGAAACGGATAAAGTATTAATTATAGATGTTGATGCTCATCACGGTAACGGTAATGCATACTCTTTCAAGGATAACCAAAATGTACATTTACTAGATGTATACAACGCAGATATTTATCCAACCTCTGATTTTACGCGTAATAGAGTTAACTTCCCCGTTCCATTGAAAAGTGGCATTGAAGGCCATGAATACTTGGATAATTTAAATCAAGCGCTAAAGTTAGTAGAAACTGATTATGCTTTAGCATTTATTATTGCTGGAACTGATGTGTTAGCCGTTGATAAGTTAGGTGGTTTTGAGCTTACTGTTGAAGATGTTGCTAAGCGAGAGAAAGCCATACTTACATATTTGAAAAACCTAGATATACCTACTGTAGTTACTGGTGGCGGTGGATATTCAAAACAAAGTGCCTCAGCCATAGCTGCATCAATTAAGACATGTTCAGAACTGTAAAGCTTCGCTTTTCGCGCGAGCGAGCTCTGTGCCTACGGCATATCCTAACCTTTGAGTATAAATTACTTGTAGACGCGAAACTTGTTTGCGTGATGGGCTGCACCGCCTACAGGTAAAATTACCTCTAGGCGTAAACAAACTACTCATAGGTATGATGGCGGGTGGCACTAAAGCGGTTTAATATATGGTGCATCACATACACCGCAGATAAACTGGCCACAATAGCCACCGCTACAGAGCTAAAGCGATACAGCGCGCTGTAAACTAAATCTTGCCCTGGGCCAAGAGAGTTGCCAAACAAAATACCAAAGGTAGTTAGTACGCCAAACCCTATGCCCGGTGCGCCGCCACCTATAATATGAAAGCGGCTAAACACAAACGAAAGCGTCCACAATATTAATACCGGAAAAAGTAAAAAGTCGGTGTGATTATAAAGTAAAACTTGCGCTAACAACGCCGCATTACAGCCAATCAATGTGCCAATAGCACGCTGCCAACCTGCCATGCCTGCCGCTTTCCAGCACAATGAAAACAAAATTAACACCGATGAGGCTTGCGCCGATATTGAATCTTGCAAATCCAGCACCTGAAACACCACAAACGAAAGCGTAGCGACCGTTGCGCACAGTAATACCTCATGGCGAATACTCTCTTTTGCCTTTGCAGGTACCGCTCTCACGGCACGCGCGGTTACATCGGGGAAAATACCATGCATAGCAAAAGCTATAGCCGTAGAGAGTAGGGTCGCCAAACCATTACTTAAAATAAGCGGATATACGCTGCTTGTACCCGTTACATAACTTGAAAAGTGCAGCTGAATAGATAACCCCACCACACCTAGCGCACCAAATAAAAAAGCCGCGCCTGAGCTCATTTGATAAAACAAAAAACAAAACGCTAAAAATACAATAATGGTCATTAAAACAGGTAAATGCGAAAACAAGCCCTGCATAACTAACACCATAGGAATACTAATGGCGGCACTGGCTAAAAACTGGCGTACTATGCTTTTATTTAATACCGGCACTAAACCAAGTAACAACATGGGGTAAACGGTAAAAAATATACCGTAAGGCCAGTTCATTAACTTACTAATAGTAAACCCTATGGTACAGCCACCGGCTATACGCAACGCTTGGCGTAAACCGTTTGAGTCTAATTGCGGCGCTTGGCTTACAACTTTGCTCATACCGCCTCCATTAATAAATGTAGTGTAACCAACTAATAAACCTAATTTGAGCAGACGCTAGCCACTGCCCAATTGTAGACTCAGGCAGTAGTTGCACTGTTGCACGTGCGCCACTTGGCATATTAGCAATTAATTTGGCGTTATCTGGCATCACTAAATGGATACGCTGACGCTGCGCATCGCGTACCCAACGATTACTTGTTTCGGTACTACTAAGCGAGCCATTAGCACTGAGTTGTCCATCGCTAACACCAGCCTCAAATGTGCTTATATGTGCGTTGTAAACCTCACCTGGGCGGCTATCAAACACAACACGAGCCAAGCTGCCCGGTTTCATATTGCGTAATGACTTTTCTCTAAAATCAGCCACTAAATCGGCTTTGTTTGCCACAATAGCTAAAAGTGGGCTACCTGTTACCGCATACGCACCATCAAGTAGTTGCAAGTTAGACACCACACCCGCACTTAGCGCTCTTATTTGGGTGTACGATAAGTTAAGCTCGGCCTGTGCTAATTGGTTTGCAGCGTGGCGAAGCGCTAAATTTTGCGCACCGCTTTCGCCACGGGCAAGTACTGCCTCAGCTAATTGCGCCTGTAATGAGGCAACATCTGACTTACTGGCTTCAAAGTTAGCTTTAATGCTTTCAAGCTCTTGTTCAGAGATAGAGCGTTGCTTAAATAATGCTTCGCCACGATTATTAAGTAATTGCTGTTCGTGCAGCTTAGCTTTGGCAGCCGAAATTTGCGCCTCAAGAGCTTTTACATTGGTATCTAGGCGTTTATTTTGTAATTTGGCATCGTCAAGGGCGAGCTGTGCTTGTTCGAGCGCTAATTTATATGGGCCGGAGTCTATTTCAAATAATACATCACCTGCCTGTACGGTTTGATTGTTATTAACCAACACCTTAGTTACACGGCCACTTATTTGCGGTGCTATTTGCACAACAGGGTGATAAACCCGTGCCTGTGGCGTTACCGGCATAAACATATCGGCAATTAAATAATATACAAATATAACTACAAACGTCGCTAACGAGAGTCTTACATAACGTGTAAATTTTTGATCCGGGGTCATTACGTGCTTTACCCTTTAACTTGGTTTTGAATACAGTTTAGTGCGTTTTTTTCTATTTCAACTATGCCATGCGCGAGTGCGTCGAGCTGCTGTGTGCTTAAGCCGCTATAAAGTTGGCTTTTAATATCAATGAGTTTTTCGTTTAGCAACTGTAAAACAGTGCCGCCTTGCTTGGTAAAGAAGATTTTTTTGCTGCGTTTATCGTGCTCATCAACTTTGCGGGTAATTAAACACTGCTCTTCTAGCTGCTTTAATGTACGGGTAAGTGAAGGCATTTCTATACCTAGGCTATTGGCAAGTTCAAGTTGAGTTAACCCTTCGCCATGCATATCTATATGCATAAGTGCGGTCCAGCGCGATTGCGTAAGCCCTAATGGCTCTACTGCGATAGTAACCGCTTCACGGCATAACCTATGAACGCGGCCCATATTACCAATTAAGGTTAAATCGAGCGTTTCGTGAAAAGGTTTTTGAGTAGTCATAACCACCTCAAGTTAGTTAGCATGCTAACTACTTTAACATTAGTTAGCGTGCTAAGTAAATATTGCGGTAGTTGGTAAATAAAAAAGCCCCAAAGCTGGGGCTAAATATACTCTATAAGTTTTAAAAATTAAGAAGGTTAGCGGGGGAGTATTGATCGGTTAGTATTTTGGTATTTGCTGGCCAGTCTTGGTTGTTTTTGGTGCTTTGCATATAGGTACTAATTGCTTTTATATCTACATCGTATTTTTTTAAACGTGGCGCAAGGGCTTTAATGCGCTCGTTAAGCTGCGCCTGCGTTGGCATGGCTTTAACGCCAGCTAAAACAATACGGTTAGAGCGATTAGGGAGGCTTACGTTTATAAAGTCGCCAAATACACTATGGTAGGTTGCCGACTCATGCTCGTATAATTTGCTGCTCGAAAACGTATTAGCTGCAATAACACCGCCTTCGGCAAGTACACTTTTAACCTCTTCAAAAAACTCTTTAGTAAGCAAATGCTCTGGAATGTAGTCACCATTAAATGCATCAAGAATGATCCAGTCGTACTTTTGCTTTTTAATAGCGGCGCGTTTTATAAATATACGGCCGTCTTGCACGCTTGATGTAACGTTGTCGGTTTCTATAAAATTAAAGTAATCGCGAGCTACTTTTAAAACGGCTGGATCTATTTCAACATTATGAATTTTAGCCGCAGGGTAAAGCTCATGAATTACATTAGAAAGTGTCCCGCCACCTAGTCCTATAATAAGCACGTTTTTGGGACTTTGTGTTACTAAAAGACTGGCAAACGTAAGCTTGGTGTAGTTAAAAACCAGTTTGTCAGGGTCGTTTTTATACATGCAGCTTTGGCTGGTTTGGCTACTTTTTGTATTAAATTTTAAGCAGCGTAAGTCGCGTGTTTCATCAACAATAATATTGCGATACAAGGAGCGCTCTTCGTGTATTACATTACTAAACGCTGCACCTGAAAACACACTGGCAGCTAAAAATAAGTATTTAAGCATGGGCCAACTCCTTATTACCTGCAATATTATTAATAACAATAGCCAGTACGCCAAGTAAGCCAAGTAAGCCAAGCGTAGACGCAAATGCGCTAATTATAGTGTTTACATCAAACGCCAGTACAAAGTAAAACGAGGTAATAATAGTGCCCAAAGCACTGCCCAGCGTGCTTACAAAGTATAAAATACCCGCCACTTGGCCGCTTTTTTCGCTATCAGTAACTAATAAACGCACCGAGTAAGGCGAGATCATGCCTAAAATAACGGTAGGAATAAAAAACAAAGCCGTAGAGGCAAGCAAAGAACCATAGCGTGTATCTTCAATGTGGGTAAAAATAAATTCCATTATTGGCTGCGAAAAAAGCGCAATAGGCACCACCATAATACTCGCGACTAAAAATATTAGCCCATATTTAGTAAGCGATGCATTTTTAGTACTGAGCTTACCACCAAGTAAATAACCAAATGAAAGGCTAAGCATAAATACGGTAATTATACTGCCCCAAATATGTACACTACTGCCAAAATAAGGCGCTAATATACGCCCACCTAAAAGCTCAATACCCATAATGCAAAAACCACTGCAAAAGGCTAAAAAGTAAATTAATGCGTTTGTTTTTATGCTCATATAATTATCGTTATGTAACCTAAATAGAACACCATACTAACGTGATGTATACAAAGCTGCTAATGCAATTTTTAAATTCAAAAAAGTCTTTTTGTTATAAAGTAACACATGCTAAACTTATCGTTATAATATCACATTTTCTTATTCCCTATTATCATCATGAAGTACTCTTTAATTTATTTAGCCTGTTTAGGCATGAGTGTGCAAACACTTGCGCAAGAGCAAACCGACGAAATAGAAAAAATATCTGTTACTTATAAACAAGCTTACCGTGGCGACATTCCTCAAAAGCAAATGCCGCAGTCTATTGTAAGTGTTAGCAGCGCTGCGCTTGATCAAAAAGGCATAACCGAATTACAAGACGCGCTTGATTTTTCGGCGAGTATTTCGCGCAAAAATAACAGTGGCGCATTATGGGATAGCTTTTCTATTCGTGGCCTTTCGGGTAACGAAAACATGCCATCGGGCTATTTAATTAATGGCTTTAGCGGCGGGCGTGGTTTTAGCGGCCCACGTGATGTATCTAACATTGACTACATAGAAGTACTAAAAGGCCCAGGCTCGGCACTTTATGGGCGCTCGGAGCCCGGCGGTACTGTAAATATTGTGACCAAAAAGCCACAGTTTGATTCTCAAGGTGAACTAAAACTAAGCTTAGGTAGCGACAGTTTTAACCGTATTGAAGGCGATTACACTAACGGCATTAGCGATACTACTGCGTTTAGAATAAATGGCGCGTGGCAAGATAGCGACAGCTACCGTGATGAGGTGTACACCAATAAAAAGGTGATTACGCCGTCTGTTTATCATCAAATAAACGCATCGACCAGTGTAACGTATGAGTTTGAATACGTAGATTTAGCTCAGCTATTTGACCGTGGCGTTGTTGTTCTTAATAACGATTTTGACACCGTACCAAGCTCGCGTTATTTAGGTAACCCAAACGATGGCGACACGCAGGTGTATTCGCGCGGTCACCAAATTACACTAAATCACGATATTAACGATGATTGGTCGTTAGTGGCCGGTGCAAACTATCGCAGCTCTACATTAACTGGGTTTTCGTCGGATGCTGAGCTTTCGCCATCGCGCCAATCGTTATTTGACGATGGCCGCACGCTTACCCGCCAGCAGCGCTATCGCGACTACGAAGTAGAAGATTTAAGTGTAAAGTTTGAGCTAAGCGGCAGTGTAGACACAGCAGGCGTTATGCATCACTTATTAATAGGTGCCGATGCATATAAATACGATTTACGTACAGCGCTTTCACGCTACCGTGGCGGTAACGGTACATATACTGTTGATATTTTTGAGCCAAATTACGATGTTGAGCGCCCAGAAGTAAGCCTACTTTACGAAAACGACGAAGAGCAAAACGCATACGGTATTTATGTTCAAGACCAAATGGATATTACCGATAAATTTAAGCTATTAGTTGGCCTACGATTTGACAGCGTTGACCAAGACATTTTAGAAACCAACAGCGGCGTTTTTTCAACCAGTTCACAAAGCCAAATAAGCCCACGTGTTGGCCTAGTGTACGAGCTTAATAATGCACTCACCTTATACAGCAGTTACTCAGAAGGCTTTTTACCACTAAGTGGTACTGATGCCAGCGGCGACCCGTTTGGCTTTGAATACAGCGACTCGTTTGAAGTTGGCGCTAAGTTTGAATACTTAGGCGTAAACGGTACAGTGGCATTTTTTGATGCTTCTAAAAGTAATATGTTAGTGGCAGACCCGGTAAACGTTGGTTTTTCGGCGCCTATTGGTAAAGCCGATAGCAAAGGGTTTGAGCTTGATTTAA
Organism: Pseudoalteromonas sp. C12FD-1; assembly: GCF_037414265.1. Classification (NCBI taxonomy): domain Bacteria; kingdom Pseudomonadati; phylum Pseudomonadota; class Gammaproteobacteria; order Alteromonadales; family Pseudoalteromonadaceae; genus Pseudoalteromonas; species Pseudoalteromonas sp. C12FD-1. The sequence goes on along the minus strand of NZ_JBBEVD010000071.1, from coordinate 292,468 downwards.
ACACCTATATTACTGATGCAACCGCGTTTAACTTATCGTATGCCTATATAGATGCCACCACAGCAAACGACATTATTAATGCCGATTGGGGCGTACCAATTGAAAAAGGTAGCCCGCTGGTAAATGTACCAAAAAACAACTTAAACCTTACGCTTAGCCATCAAACAGCATTAATGGGCAAAGAGCTTGAGTTTGGGGCAAGTTACCAATACACAAGTAGCCGTTTAGGTGATGCCGCCGATTTAAGTTTTAGGCTACCAAGCTACCAATTAGTAGGCGTGTTTGGCCAAGTTAATTTAACCGAGCAAACCGAACTTAATGTAAGTGTAAATAACATTTTTGATGAAGATTACGCCGAAAGCAGCTACAACGCTTTATGGGTTTACCCAGGTGCGCCAACTCAATTTAAAATGTCGTTAGCTTATAATTTTTAATAGCTAGCAAATTAAAGTTTTCATCCTAAAGCGTCTTAATGTAGTGGTTAAGGCGCTTTATATTTTTAAGCGCTTTTTTATAAAGAATGCATAAGTTTATTCAGCCAACCATCGGCCTTTGAAGGTTTGTATATCATTACAATGCTTTCAGTGTAGTGATTGTTAACCCCCTTTACAGTTAATTTTGTAAGCCCTAAGTCGTCAATCACAAAGTTAGGTAAATACGCTAACGCCAAACCACTTTGTACTACTTCTATTAATGCACTGTAGTCGCTACATCTAAATACAATATTGCGCGGGGCAGTGTGATCTTGCCAGCCGTCGGAGCCAATGCCTTGCTCGAGGCCGCATAACGGCGAAAACAAAGGGCATGCAAAAGCCGCGTGCAGTAATTGGTTTTTATCAAGCGTTAATGTACCTTGTTGTATTAGCTGATGCGAAGCGTGCGCAGCCACACTAAACCCAGTATTAAATACATCAACCGCCACTAAATTAGTATGTGAGCTATTATTTAGTGCCTCGCGAGTAACTAGCGCAATATGCGCCGAGCCCGACGCAACTTGGCTTATGGCTTCACCTTCAAAAACATTATTAATACGCACCGAGCAGGGCAGGTTACTAAGAGGAGTAAGCAGCTTTTTAAGGCCACTTTTAAGTAACATGGCAGGGCCTGCAACAACCGCATTAAATTTATGATTATCACTTTTAAAACGGCTAGTAAGCTGCTGGTAATTATGAACTAAATCGCTACTGTGCTTAACAAACTCTTTGCCTTTATCATTAAGTACTAAGGTTTTGCCTACACGGTTAAACAGCTCCGTGGCTAAGTTTGCCTCAACCTTTTTTAGCGTTTTAGACAGCGCCCCAGGGGTAATACTAAAATGCTTAGCGGTTGTATGCAGATTTTGCGAACCCGCCATATGAATTACTTTTTCAATGTCGTCTAAATGCATAACGCCAAACCGTATTGATTAAAAGGAAACAACTAACAACTTATTATCGATTATTTATACATAAAAACTAGCTTATAGTAACGCTATATTTATTTTTTGAGCATTAACATGAAACACATACTGCTAGTTTTTATTATATTTTCGAGCGCAGCGCTTGCAAACACACCTCAACACAATGCGCACAACACACATAAAGCCCACAGCTACGTGGGATTTCATGGCATGGCGCTTATATTAGCAGGCGATAAAGTACTGGCTAGCCACATGCCGTTATACGCCCCGCCACACGACTACCAAATAGTGTATGAAGTAACTAATAAAGACACCCATCCTAAAAGGGTAACTAATGAAGACACCCATCTTAAAAGTAAAAGTGATACTCAACTTGAAACTATCAAAAATATTTTAAAAAAAGCAGCAGACGAGCAACGTCAGATCACTATTTTACCAACCAAATTTGATCTAAATTTATTAATAAATAAGAAGACACCCACCTTAAATGTAACTGTATTTAACGGCCATTTTGAACGCGGTGGCAAAGCACTTTTTACTACCAAACTAACTTTTAAAAACCCGTTATATGTTGAAAAAATAACGACCAATAAAGCACGCAAAAATGCGTTTGAGTTAATAAAGCTAACAGCACAGCAAGGCTTGGTAATTCATAAAATACAAAGCAAGCCAAGCTATGACTCATTAAGCTTAGTGCCGCTTAATAGGGGGGAATATAATGGGGAGTTAAAGTGTGATGTTGCTATAAATACTTCGGTAAACGCTGCGCTGAAAAGCAAGCTAGAGGCATGTTTTAAAAGCGTGCCAAGCTATTTAGAAACAAAAGATTTTGCGGATAATTAATTTATAAATAGCCAGCGCTTGAGCTTAAAAAGCGCTGGTTTATAAAGTGTTACTTAGTATTTAATGAGTACAAGTTTGCCAGCATAATCAGCATTGTGTAACTTACAAAATGGCTTAATATACAAAGTAAGCCTCACCTACAAACTCATCAAGCTCTGCCCAACAAAATTTACGATGACACCCACTGTTAATTTTGTATTCTAACCATTTAGCAACTAAAGTTTATTTAGCTCAATAAATAAACAGGTGTCACATGGCTATTGCAAGAAAACGCCAAATAAGTTTGGCCGATACAAAATATTATCACTGTATTTCGCGCTGTGTGCGCCATGCTTACTTATGCGGCGAAGACTCATTAACTGGCAAATCTTACGAACACCGAAGGGGCTGGGTAGAGCAAAAGCTATTTAGCCTCACTAAAATATTTTGTATCGATATATGTGCTTATGCAGTTATGAGTAATCACACGCACATTGTGCTTTATGTTGATGATAAAAAAGCAAATAGATTGAATGATAAAGCCATAGTGTTGCGCTGGCATAAGCTATGTAAAGGTACACCACTAACGCAAAAATTTTTACAAGGTGAGGAGCTAAGCAGTACTGAGCGCTATTTTTTAAGCCAAACTATTATTCAATACAGAGAAAGGTTATCTAGCATTAGCTGGTTTATGCGAGTTTTAAACGAATATATTGCTCGAAAAGCTAATAAAGAAGATAAATGCACTGGCAGATTTTGGGAAGGGCGCTTTAAATCACAAGCTCTTCTTGATGAGGCAGCCCTTGCAGCTTGTATGGCTTACGTTGATTTAAACCCAATAAGGGCAAAAGTAGTAAAAACTCCTGAAAGCTCGCACTTTACCAGTGTGCAAAAGCGAATTCAAAGTGCTGAAAATGCAAAGCAGCCCAAACAACTTTTAAAATTTGCAGGTAAACCCCGTAAATTTATGCCAAAAGGTTTACCGTTCGAGCTTAAATATTACCTTGAATTAGTTGAACTCACAGGGCGAATTATTCGCAATGATAAACCAGGTTTTATTGAAAACACCCAGCTTCCTTTATTAGAAAGAGTAAACATATCACCAGAGAATTGGTTAAAACTTACTACTGATTTTACCCGCGTATTTCACGGCGCAGTAGGTAAGCCGCAATCACATGTAAGTTACTGCGAACACTTAAATAAAAAGCGCCGAGTAAATTATAGTAATTGTAAAAAGCTACTAGCCTAAAACCTTCTTAATAGTTTTAAAACTGCCTTGCTGCAGGTTTAAGCATGCCCTTAATTTAGCTAACCATATACATAACAGTACATTTTTAAAATGTGCTGCCGTAAATGCCTTTAAATAAGCCATTAGTTTATGAATTTTTAAAATTGGCTAGTTGATTATGTCGATTTATTTAAAAATTGAGATGGGTGTCATTTTAAAAGTATCATGTCGATTTATTCAAAAATTGAGATGGGTGTCATTCTAATTCTAATTTAGTTATGGATTATTTAAGTGGGTGTTAGGTTAAATTTATAAATCAGGACATTATTCTGCCAGAATCTAGGTTCTAATTAATACCGAAAAGTTAAGATGGGTGTCATCTTAAAAATAATCTTAAATTTTAAAATAAACAAACGCTGCAGCTATATACAGCGTTTGTTGTTATTTAATATTCTAAGTGCTAATTAAAACTCATAGCTTATTTTGGCTGAAAAGTTACGCCCAGGTTGGGTGTATTGGCTAAAGTCAGCACTTGCAGATTGCCCTGCAATTAGCTCAAAAGGTATATATTCTTTATCAAGCAAATTAAGTACACCTACATTTAATTGCCACGCTTGCCATTCGTAGTTTGCGTATAAATCAACAACGCCGTAGCCATGCCCTTGGGTGGTTTTGTCGCCGTTTGTATCAAGTACCACATCCGATTGCGATTTAGCTAAACGCCACGCAGCGGTCCAGTTAACATTGCCAAGCTCCGTGCTTAACAATACCGAGCCGTTTAGCGGGCTAATACTGGTAAGTGGCTGATCGGTTTCTTTATTTTCACCATCAACATAGGCCACATTTGCCTCTAGTAGTATATTTTCGGCGACATACATGGCAATTCCGGCTTCCACGCCGCTTATTTGGGTCTCACTAATATTTTGATACTGAAACAGGGTTTTGTTTACGCCAGGAATATATGTTGGCTCAACACCCACTACGGCGGTTTCAATAAAGTCATCGTATGCTGCATAAAAAGCGCTTAAATTTACGCTAATATCGCTGCTGGCGTATCTTAACCCAAGCTCAAATGAGTCACTGCTTTCTGGGTCTAAATCGGCGTTTGGTAATATTTGATAAAACGGCTCAACGCCATGGCTTTGATAGGCTTGGTCGTGTGGTGGTATTTTAAAGCCTCGTACGTATTGCCCGTACCACGATAAGTTATCATCCACTTGATATATAACACCTAGCTTAGGTGAGAAAGCAGATTCGGTAATATCATCAAGCTGCGCATCCAAGTAAAGCTCATCATTTTTAGCTTCTAGGGTGTAGTAATCATATCGCACACCAGCAATAACCGACCACGCACTGTTTTTAAACGAAATACTGTCTTGTACGTAGGCACCAATTAAAGAGGTATCAGCTCCTGGGAATGCTTTTTGTTTTTGGTCTGTAAAATCAACCGTGCCATCAGCTAAAACACGGGTTTTAAAACGTGGGCGGGTGGTGTCGTATAAGTCTATATCAATCCCATATACCACTTCGTGATCGGTGGTTTCTCCTTTAAGACCTTTATTAAATACCGCTTTTAAACCTAAAATATTTTGCTCAAAACGATAGTCGTTATAATCGGTGTAGGTGCTTGCGCCACTAATTTGGTCGCTTTGTTGCTCGTAACTACTGTAAGACACTTGCCCGTGCCATTTATCAAACGCCGCTGTTGCTACCTCTGAATGGTAATCTAGCGCTAGTGACCAATTAGTGTCGTCTTCCTCAGTTTCTTGAACGGTGGGAGTAATTACTTGCTCAGTTGTTTGGTTAAAGTAATCGAGGGTGTATTTAACTGTGCGTTTTTCATCAAGCTGTTGTTCAAATTTAACTAATAAAGCGTCCGACTTAGCATCATAACCGGGTAAGTTTTCATCATAATTTTGTACTTCTTCGCTGTCGCGGTGGCTATAAACGGCGCTTACAGCAAAGTCGCCTAAATCTTTTGCAGCGGTAATATCGGCGGCAACTTGGTTGCTTTGACCTTGATACCCAAGCGCCATTTTTACAAAGCTGCTGTTATCTTTTAAATAATCGCTTGGATCTTTGGTGGTTATAACCACAATGCCACCCAGTGCATCAGAGCCATATAATGACGATGCAGCACCTTTGGCTACTTCTACTTGTTTTACGCCTGCAACATCAAAGTAATTGCGGCCAACTAAATAACCCCCTCCACCTGCGTAACCATCGTTAGTGCGTCGGCCATCTTTTATAAATACAACACGGTTACCACCAACACCACGCACGGTAAGTGTTTGCGCGCCTGCGCCACTGCCTGTGGTTGCAATGCTAGGATCGTATTTAAACATGGTTTGTAAATCTACTGCTAGCTGGCGCTCTATGTCTTGCTCGGTCATAACCGTTACTGAGCCTGTTACATCTTTAAGCTTTTGTTCAAAGCGCGAGCCACTTACAACAATATGATCGTCAATTATGTTTTCGGCAAATGCAGTACCCGAGCCAAGTAATAAGGTTGCTATAGCAGTAAATTTAAATGCAGAGGGATTCATTTCAACTCCAAATGATAATAGTTATTATTTATGGCGGAGATGTTACAACTAAGTCAAAATAAGATCAATTAATTATGATAATCATTTTCATTTAGGTTTAATTGATTATAATAGCCGAAAAATAAAAACCGGAGTATGTAATGAAATACCTATTTATAGTGTTTGCTTTAATGGCCCAACCTGCACTTGCGCAAGAACGCGTTATTAGCGCGGGCGGCACCCTAACTGAAATAATTTATGCGCTAGGCCAACAAAATGACCTTGTAGCGGTTGATCAATCTAGCATGTACCCGCAACAAGCTACGCAGTTACCGCAGGTGGGTTATTATCGCGATTTAGCAGCAGAAGGCGTACTTTCTATGCGCCCAACCACCTTATTAGCGCTTGAAGGGGCAGGGCGAAGCCAAGCACTTAAGCAAATTGAGGCAACAGGGGTTAAGCTCATTCATTATAAAAAGCCTACTTCTGTTAACGAGCTACTTGCGCTAATTAAACGCCTGGGTGACGATTTAAACGCCCAGCAAAAAGCACAGTCACTTATTACTCAAATTAAAAAATCGCTGCCCAAAAAGGCAAAACAGCAAACGCACAGTGCGCTATTTTTACTCTCAGCTAATGAGCGCGGGCTTGTTGCCGCCGGGCAAGAAACCGTGCCTAATTTATTATTTAGCTACGCAGGCATTACTAATATAGGCGCTACGCATTCAGGCTTTAAAGCAATTAACACTGAGGTGCTGGCTGTAAGTCAGCCCGATTTTTTAGTAGCCCCAGCCCATGTTGTACACAGCCTTGGCGGTAAGCAGGCTTTTTGTGAGCAGCCTACACTACGTTTATTAAAAGCGGCGCAAACCTGTAACTTACTTGTAATGGATAGCCTACTTTCGCTTGGCATGTCGCCGCGTATTGCCACAGCAATTAATACGCTTAGCGAGTATAAAGCTAACTTATGAACACCCTAACATTGAGCCACTTTAAGCCTGTAACCCTTAGCCCAGCCCATAAATGGATGCTTTTAGCCTCTATGTGCGTTTTTGCTTTGGCGCTACTTAGCATTGGGTATGGGCCTGCCGGGTGGGATTGGCGTTTAGCCATTGCGTGGCTTGCGCCCGAGCGCTTTAGTCAGTTTGATGCACTGCAAATTAATGTAGTAATGCAAATTCGTTTGCCACGCTTTATGCTTGCTGTGCTTGTCGGGTTGGTACTTGCCCAAACGGGCGCTTCAACGCAAGCGCTGTGTCGCAACCCATTGGCCGACCCATCCATTATTGGCATTAGTGCGGGTGCGGCCATGGTTGCAGTAGCATTTATTGCCCTTAGCGCACAGTTTAATTTTAACGCTCAGTCGTATTTACCTTATGCCGCGTTTTTAGGGGCGCTTGGGGTAACCTCGCTGGTATATTTTATTGCCAAGCAGCAGGGGCAAATAAATATCACCACACTTATATTGGTGGGGGTTGCCATTAACGCATTAGCATTTGCTGTTATTGGGCTACTGAGTTTTTTTGCCGACGACAGCGCACTACGATTAATAAATTACTGGACCATGGGCTCATTAGGCGGAGCAAGCTGGGGCACTATTATTCAAGCTTTACCGTTACTGCTTATTAGCCTTATTGGCTTGTGGCGGTTAAAAGAGCCCATGAACTTGCTCCTTATTGGCGAATCACAAGCTCAGTACCTAGGAGTAGACACCAGCAAACTCAAACTATATGTAATTATACTTGTTGCATTAGGCGTGGGTGCGGTTGTGGCGCTTACTGGTTTAATAGGGTTTGTTGGTTTAGTAGTCCCGCATATTGCCCGCTTAATGGTGGGGCCGCATTTACGTAACATGCTGCCACTTTGCATGTTAATTGGCGTAGTAGTATTGCTACTTTCTGACTGGTTAGCACGCTTAGTAGTTATGCCCGCAGAGCTACCTATTGGCATTATAACCGCGATTTTAGGTGCGCCATTGTTTATTTATTTAATCGTTAAAAATAAGCGAGCTTGGTCATGATCGCGTTTAACAACCTAAGCGTTGGCTTTGGCAACCACAACGTTTTAAACACCATTAATGGCAGTGCTAAACAAGGCCAACTTGTCGCATTACTTGGTGAAAATGGCGCGGGTAAGTCTACTTTGCTACATACCTTAGCGGGTATGCATGCCTTTACAGGTAGTGTACTTTTTAATAATAAGCCGCTGGCCACTCACGCTAAAAAAAGCCTAGCTACACAGCGCGCAGTAATGATGCAAGCTAACCATGTAGGGTTTGATTTTACCGTATTTGAGCTTATTGCTATGGGCCGCTACCCGTATGTAGAGTCATTAAAAATGCAAAGCGAAAAAGTACATAAATACGCCGCTATTATGGATTTAAGTAATTACTTAACTCGCCGCGTAAGTGCGCTTTCGGGCGGCGAGCAACAACGTGTGCATATGGCGCGTACTTTGGCGCAACTAAACGCCTTTACACAATCGGCCGAGCCAAAACTCATGCTGCTCGACGAGCCTACATCCGCACTTGATATGCGGCATCAGCATGCTCTGCTCAGCTGCGTTAAAGCATTTGTAGAGCAAGGTAACAGCGCTATTATAGCAATACACGATCTAAATTTGGCCAGCCTGTATGCAACCGACGCTATTTTACTGCACAACAAAAAAGTGCTGCAAAGCGGGCCTATAAACACTGTACTAACTGAACAAAACTTACAACAAATGTACGCCATGAAACTGCACGTAAACCCTCACCCTTATAACGATGCACCCATGGTTTTTTCTCAACGTCAGGAGTTTTTATGAGAGAACAAGCGTTAAGCGATGCACGTACCTTGGTTTACAAAACCAATGCTGGTGTTATGTCGACCATTTCTAATAATTTACGCGGCTACCCGTTTGGCTCAGTAACCCCCTATATGTGCGACGAACAAGGCCGTATATACTTTTTTATTAGCGATATAGCCCAGCACACTAAAAACTTAAAGCACGACTCCCGTATGAGCCTTACTGTATTTGACGCCGCCGACAGTGGCGATCAAAACGAGCACGGGCGAGTAACGCTTGTAGGCGATGGCTCTATTGTGCCAAGTGAGCAAGCACACACTTTACTTAATAACTATATTGCCCTATACCCCGAAGCCGCTAGCTATCGCAATGCGCACGACTTTCAGTTATGGCAATTAGACGTAGTGCGAGTGCGTTACATTGGCGGATTTGGCAAAATATTTTGGCTTGAGCAAAACGAATGGCAAAACGAGGCAAAAAACTGGGACGAAAACCAGCAGCAAAGCATGATTAACCATATGAATGAAGATCACCAAGATGCTATGTCGCTCATATTAATGCAGCACTATAACGTTGCTGATAACACCCCAATAATGAGCGGCTTATTACCCACAGGCTTTTATATACAAAGCCAAAAGCGTAACTACTTTATTAATTTCAAAACACAGTGCAACAGCCCGCTAGAGGTTCGTAAAGCGCTGGTTGCATTAACTAATCAAGCACGTAACAACTTAACTAAAACAGAGGAAACAGTATGAAAAAGTTAATAACCAGGGCCTGTTGACCTTTCAGAATTAAAATTTGTTCAATCTAGGGGCGATTAAATCGCGGCGCGAGGTTTGTAACCTAGTGGGCTAAGTAAAAATCGAGCAACAAGGAGTTTATCGTCCCTAGGTAGAACCCGAAGGGCAGCGCATGTTTGGCATTTATGCTGCGTTATCGCCTATTTATGTGGAATAACCACACTTCACGGGCTCTGCCTTGCCTAAAAACCAAACATACTGCTGCAAATTTAATCTCGAAAGATAAACAGGCCCTTAGTGCACTACTACTTAGCGCCAATGCTGTATATGCAGACGAATGCACACTAAATATAGATGCAAACGACATGATGCAGTTTTCAACTAAAACACTTAGCGCCCCTAAAAGCTGTAAAAAAGTAACCGTAAAGCTTAGCCACACCGGTAAATTACCTGCCAATGTAATGGGCCATAACTGGGTGCTATCTACTGAGCAAAACATGCAAGGTATTATCACCGATGGCAACACAGCAGGGCTTAGCAACCAGTACTTAAAACCTAATGATAGCCGCGTACTTGCCGCAACAGACATTATTGGTGGCGGTAAAACAACCGAAGTGACCTTTAATACCAGCGGCTTAACTGCCGGAACCGATTATACTTATTTTTGCTCTTTCCCGGGTCATTACGCCATGATGAAAGGCACATTTACACTTAAATAAATAGCAAAAAGTGTATTACACAAACACACTGCCAACCTATTGTTGGCACTGTGTTTTTTTTCCGCGTTTAGCTAATGCTTTAAAAGCGGCTTGTTGATGCTGTTTTTGCACATAACGAGGTGGCAACGCGTTAACCTGCAACTGATACCCTGTTTGATTAGCTTGCACACTTGTTACCGGCGATATCCAAACAACATTTAGCTCTGGCGCTAAACGCTTAATAACACGCGCTATACCTTCGCCATTTTTTACATGAAAATCGCCCGCAATATGCATTACCTGCGCATCTTGATGATTATTTAAATAGTTAACGATAGACTCCCCCATGGTTTCATCCCAAGTGACTTGCGCGGCATAATAATTTTCGTTTTGACTGGGCGAGCCGTGGTGCATTGATACCATAAAGCGTTGTTTATAATCACTGGGGGACGTATCAATAGTACTCGCAATGAAGCTTTGCTGTGTTTCATCAAGCTTATTTACATAACTTATGCCTTGCCTGCCAATACATGTAACAATGTTTTTAGGCGCATTGGCAGCTATTACATCGCTATTGTTCGTTTTTGCCAGCTCTATAAGCGCACGGTAGTCGCTTTTGTAATTGGGCCACGCTTGGGTGTTATCAATTAAATATTGCTCGCCAATTTCCCCCTTAACGTACTGATTTATAATAGGCTGTTCGGCACGGCTAAATTGTTCAAGCGAAAGGGCAGTGCGTTTATTACTTTTGCTTAATTGCTCAAATAACTTTGCCTGAAATAAATGCACACCTGGGTGTGTATGCCATTCACCCACTAAAATCACATCGGCATTTAAAAGAGTTGGCTCTAATAATACAGAGCTAACAGGCTTTGCTTGTGCATTGTAAAGTGCTGAAAAATATAACGATGAGCTGTTATCAGGCAGCACATTTGTTGTACTACAACCGCTCAAACCAGTTACTAACGCCAGAGCTAACATAGACTTTTTCATACACACTTTACACACCCGTAAATACAAATAATTATCAATATCATATATTTATAATACACTTTAAGCCACTCCAATAAAACACAAACACCCACCAATACAAATAAAAACAATTATCATTTGATCTATTTATGTTTCTGCTTTACAGTTTTAGCAAGTAAATAAATGAGGAACATATTATGGCTTTGCCATTTCTGTGCGCTAGGCATAAACAACATGTTTTATGCCAACCTGAGCAAGCACTTATAGATATTGAAACCGCACAATTAAGTGGCGAGGCATTATTTAAACAGTATCAGTTTGCACAGGCATTACCGCATTTAGGTAGTGCGCTAGAAAGCGTTACGCTGCTAACGCAAATGCATAATTACGCCGATAAAACGCAGCTTATCCAAATAACCTCACTTACAGAGCGCCTGTACGCCACGCTGTATTTTTTAGGCGAAAAACACGCAGCCCATAACGCCCTAGCACAATCAATTAGCCTGCTATACGACCTTTTTTATTGTGACGACAAACTCAGTGATTTTGTTTTTGCGTGTATTGCGCAGCTTAAAAAGCTTGCATTACAAAACCCACAACACCTTACAGAGCACTAATATATGCACAATTTAAGCGAGTACCAGCAGTGGCAAAGCTATACAAAAGCAGGTAACGAATGCTTTAACAATGGCAATATTAAAAGTGCTAAAAGCCACTACCATGTTGCTTTGTCGTTATCTAATAACTTGTTAAGTGCACACCCAACCGATAAAGCCGCTGTATGTGCCATGTTGGTCGCCCATCATAATTTAGCAGCGTTACTCACACAGCAAATGCAATGCGGCTCAGCCTACAGTTTATTAAAACAAGCCCAACAGCGCCTAGAAAAACAGCTTAGCAACAGCAATAAGCACAACGACTTATCGGCTTTATTGTGGGGGCTAAGTAAAAACCGCAGTGAGCTTATGGTGTTTGTTAAAACGCATTCATTTACACCCATCTCGTTTGCAACACAGACTCTTAATTAAAGGAGATAAACAATTGAAAAATTTACTCGTTATTTTTATAGCCATGGTGAGCTTACCGCTTTTTGCCCACGAAGGTCATGACCACGCGCATTGGTCTGCTGCGTACTTACACTTACTATTTTATGGCGCCATTATAGCCGTAGTAGCCGCTTTTTCGTTTTCGTTTTACAAACGCGCCAAGCGCAATAAATCATAAGGAAATGCAGTATGCTTTACTCATTTATTAACAGCCTAGATAAACTTTTAAAATTTAAAAGTGCAGCAGCACATTGCGATATTCCTTGCAAAATTTACGACCCAAGCACGGCACAAATTGCAGCATTAAGCGTAATTAGATTTATTGATATTATTAACGAATTAGAACAACCGCTATCAGTAGCAAATACTGCACAACTTGCGCGGTTAGTGCGCGAAAAAGAAATTCATGCTTCTAAAGTAAAAGAAGAAGTACGCGTAATTTGGGGCGACTACTTTAAACAGCCTCAGTTTGATCAGTTTCCTGATACGCATGCATTAGTGCATTCAATTATGCTCACTGCATCAAAGTGTAAACAACATATAGATCGCGAACACGCTGAGCAATTACTCGCGCTAGTAAATCAATTTGCAGACTCGTTTTGGCAAACCAAAGGCATTGCAACCTATCAAGCAAAAAGCCCATACCCGCCAAGCGAGCACGTGGTCTACCCAGACCTAAAAAGCGCCTAGCTCTCACGTTGTGTTAAAGTGCAACATAAGCAAAGTAAGGGGGCAGAGTATGTCTCCTACTTTTTTTGATTTAGATTATGTACTGAGTATGTGCTGGCCAAATATAAACTACAAACTAGGTGATGTAGTACTGGTAGAGCACCCAAAGTATGGCCGCATCATCAAACGTATTTGCCATATAGGACTGCATAATACCTACTTATTAAGCGGCGACCATGCCAGTAGCACAAGTACAAAAGAGCTTGGTTTAATCAAGCAAGGGAATATTTTAGGCCGCGTTATATTTCATATAAAACAGCCTCGCTACAAAAATTAAAAGTAAGGCTACTTTGCCAGCAGCTTAATAAACTTTAGCTTGCTTATATAAGCGGCTTGTAGGGCGGTTAGTGTGTTTAGGCTTGGTATTTTTTGGTAAATATCAAAACAATAACGGCCAGTAATAAAGGCACAAACGATGCCCATAAAACGGTGTGCCAACCGTAGGCACTTAATAACCCACCCGATGAAAAAGAGCCCACCGCCATTAAGCCAAACACTATAAAGTCACTAAACGATTGAGCGCGGTTTTTTTCTTCTGGCTTGTGCGTTTCGAGCACTAAGGCTGATGCCCCTAAAAAACCAAAGTTCCAACCTATGCCTAACAAAATTAGCAGCGCGTAAAAGTGATATACACCTTCACCTAAAAAGCCTATAGCTGCTGAAATTGCGATTAAAATAATCCCAAAAACAGAAATACGAGCAGCGCCAAAACGTGCAATGAGCTTACCGGTAAAAAAGCTAGGTGCATACATAGCAATAACATGCCACTGCATTCCTAAGTTTGCTGACTCTTGGCTATGCCCATGCATATGCATTACCAAAGGGGCCGATGTCATCAAAAAGTTCATCACCATATACGACGCAGCTCCACAAATAACCGCGCTTATAAAACGTGGTTGCAGGGCAATTGTGCTCAATGGCCTTCCTGAATATGCTTGATTTGCTAAAGGCTTTGCCAATTTAACGCCAAACAAAATAACACCAGCGAGAGCCGCAACAATGGCTTGCGCTATAAATGTGGCAGCAAACATTTTGTCTGACCAAAGGTGCATGGTATGCGTAACTAACTGCGAGCCAATAACACCTGCAGCTACGCCACCGGCCATTACCATAGAAAGCGCTTGCGGGCGTTTATTTTCGGGCACGCCATCGGTTGCAGCAAACCGAAATGACAAGGCCACTGCCGCATAAGCGCCGCCCAATAGCGCAGATAAACAGTACAGCCAAAAGCTGTCTATATACAACGCAATAGCCGCCAATAGTCCGGTTAAAACACCGGCGCCAGTTCCTGCCATAAAGGCGGCACGTCGGCCATATTTTCGTGCTAATTCACCGGCGGGTAAAACACACAAAGCCATGCCCAAAACAAAAATAGAAACAGGTAAAGTGGCTAAAAGTGCAGTAGGAGCAAGCAAGCTGCCCACTACCGCACCTGTTGCATACAGCACAACGCTGTTAGCCCCAGAAAGTGCCTGCGCTAACATTAAACGCCATAAGTTAGCTGTTTGAACTTGAGGGTCGCTTTGCTCAAGCCTATCTGAGCCTATAGCGTTTAATTTTTCCATGATTTCACTTTCCTAAAAATATTGAAGGAGCTTAAAAGAGTTTTATGGTTGATGTATTTAAATGTCTAACGCCACTAAAAAGCGCGATACCATGTTATAAGCAGCAACAGTTGCTACCGCTTCTACAGTTTGCGTTTCGCCAAGTAGTGCTTTTAAACGCTCAATAACACCGCTATCAACATTTACTTTAGTGGTTGATTGCTCAGTAAGTTCAAGCAGAGCTAGTTCCTGCTCAGAGAATAACTCAGTATTTACTACCACGCTTTTAAGTGCAGTGGCTTTTTCATCGGTACCGCCAGCTTGTATGTATGCTGGGTAGTGCACATTCCATTCAAAATCGGCTTTGTTTAATACCGCTACACGCAGCATAATAAGTTCGCGGTACTCAAGCGATAAGCCAAAGTTTGCTCTAACGCGCCCTAGCAACTCATTCCAGCCTTTAGCTAAAGGAAAGCTTTTTAGTAGTACTCTATCTATGCCTATTAGTTCACCGTTTGGACGACGACCTTGCATTTCGGCTAGTAGTTCGGCTGGGGCTTGCTCGCCATCTTGCCATGGCGTTACTCTTACTTGTGACATAATTTTTACTCCTAATTAAACGCCACTTTAGTCATTAAAGTGGCTAACTTGGAGCGAAAGCTTACGGGGAATGAACGTGGTTAACCACAGAGATTATCTTTTACCATGGTAAATATTTTCTTTACTGCTGTGTTTTATAAAAATACTGCTCAGTTTTAATCTTTTTTAGCCAGCGAGTTTTCTACCTCTTTAAACAGCCACTCTTTAAATGCGTGTATTCTTGGCAGCTCAGCACATTCGGGGCGGTAAACAACGTAATACGCCAAAGGCGATTCAAAATAAATATTAGGGAATAACCTGACTAATCGCCCAGCGGCTAGGTCATCTTTAGCCATAACACTGCGCGCTAAAGCTACGCCGTGGCCGTCAATAGCTGATTGCAATACAGCCGCTGAGTTATTTATTTGAATGCTTTTAGTGGTTAAAGGGCCTGTTACTCCGGCTTTTTTTAACCACGCCGACCAAGACGGAAAACCAGTATGGTCATCCATTGACTGATCGTGTATTAGGGTTTCGTTCAATAGTTTATCAATGGTATTTAAGCGGTTTGAGTCTTCTAAAAATTTAGGTGAGCATACCGGGTATACCTCTTCATCCATTAGTTTTTCTGCGCTTAATCCTTGCCAATTGCCTACGCCAAAGCGTATGCCTACATCTATGCGCTGTTCTGCAAAATCGACCGGCTTTAAATTAGTATTTAAATTTACATTGGTTTGCGTACATATTTCTTGAAAGCGATGCAGCCTAGGTAATAACCATTTAGCAGCAAATGCAGGGCTTACTGCAACTGTTAATGCGCCGCTTATAGCGTTGTCTTTTAAAATGTCTAGCCCTTGGGCAAGTTTATCAAACCCTTCGCGTATTAATGGCAGGGCACTTTGCGCGGTTTCGGTCGTTATTAGCCGTGTTTTGCCTGAACTCATTCTATGAAACAGCGGCGTGTCGAGCCACTCTTCTAATGTTTTTACCAACTGCCCAACGGCTGCTGGGGTTACGTTTAGCTCATCAGCTGCCGCTGAAAAACTTTGGTGCCTTGCGCTTGCTTCAAACGCTTTTAATGCATTGAGATGTATAGGTGATTTCATACGATAAACTTTTTCTTTATTGATGATTCAGATTATCTCGTTTGTTAAAGCAAGTAAATAAGTAAAAAATACCTCCCAAGCCAAACAGCAAGTTACTTGCTATTAGGCAACTCAATACTTTTTATTTATATAACAAATAAAGCGCATAGTAGCGCTTGGAGCAATAAACATGACTAAGCAATTTTCAAGTAAAAAATTACTCGTTATTGGCGGTACTAGCGGAATGGGTTTTGACACGGCTCGATTAATTTTAGAGCAAGGCGGCCAGGCTGTCATTGTTGGCCACCGTAAAGAAAAAGCCCAAGCAGCAAAAGAGCAGTTATCTGCTTTAGGCACTGTTGAGGTGTTAACTGCTGATTTAACCAGCGATGAAGGCGTGCAAAACTTAATTAATACACTTTCACAAGACCACACAGACGTCGATTTACTGGTAAATGCTGCCGGTGTGTTTTTCCCTAAACCATTTTTAGAGCACGAAGCGGCTGATTACGATCAGTACATGCAAATTAACCGCGCGTTGTTTTTTATTACACAAAAAGTAGCCGCTAATTTAGTGGCAGCAAAACGCGCAGGCGCCATTGTTAATGTGGGTTCTATGTGGGGTAAGCAAGCTATTGCCGCTACACCCTCGTCGGCGTATTCAATGGCTAAAGCAGGTTTACATGCGCTAACGCAACATCTAGCAATGGAATTAGCAGCGCATAACATTCGCGTTAATGCAGTATCGCCAGCGGTTGTACAAACGCCAATTTACGAAGGTTTTATTCCTAAAGCAGAAGTAAACGATGCCCTACAAGGCTTTAACAGCTTTCATCCAATTGGCCGTGTAGGTACAAGCGAAGATGTCGCCAATACCATTGCGTTTTTACTAAGCGACAAAGCCGCTTGGGTAACGGGTGCCGTATGGGATGTTGACGGCGGCGTAATGGCAGGTCGTAACTAATAAATATTGTAAGCGCTAATGGGCTAAAGCAGCCCATAGCTAGATTTAAACACTGGAGAGCAAATATGGTTTATTTACAAATTACACTAAGTGTTGACCACGGTAATAGAAAAGCAGCAACAGAGGTTTTTAACACCTACAAAGCCCCATTTTTAGACACTGTAAGAGGCGCAGTTTCAAAAGAGCTATTAGCGCGTGATGAAGATGTACAAGTGCTTCACGGCTTTGAAACTATTGAGCACGCTCATGAGTATTTAGAAAGCGATTTATTTAATGCCGATGTAGTTACCGCGCTCGCGCCACTACTTACTAATGACCCAGAAGTACGCATTTACTGCGTAGCTGAGTAAAAACTTAAGATAGGAAAGTAAAAAATGTCACAAGATTGGAACGCGTACCGCACCGAAGTAATGAACACTGTAGGTGCGTTTGCTAAGCAAAGCCCAGATACCCTACGCGGATTAATGACAATGGATGGCGCTGGCGCAAAAACAGGCCATTTAACGCCTAAATTACATGAGCTAATAGCACTCGCTGTTGCCGTAACAACACGTTGTGATGGGTGTATTGCAATGCACACTAAAAAAGCGGTTGAGCACGGCGCAACAATTGGTGAAATATCTGAAGCGTTAGGCGTTGCTGTAGCCTTAAATGCAGGTGCAGCGCTAACTTACAGTGCACGAGTACTTGACGCCCACGCACAATTACAAAACGCTTAATAAGCGTAAATTTATAGAGCAATAACTTATGTTATTGCTCTTATTTTATTTAGGTTGGACAAATGCGAGTCAATTCAGATTTTTCACAACACGCTTTAATGCTGCCAAGTCAATATAGTTGGCAAACATCGCCTCAGGCGGGTGTTGAGCGCGTAATGCTCGACAGAATAGGCGCTGAAAAAGCCAGAGCAACAAGCGTAGTACGCTACGCGCCTGAGTCTACTTTTCCAAGCCATGCTCACCCAGGTGGAGAAGAAATAATGGTACTTTCGGGCACTTTTTCAGATGAGTCGGGCGACTACCCACAAGGCTTTTATTTACGAAATCCGCCAGGGTCTTCACATGCACCTAAAAGTAAAAGTGGCGCAACCATTTTTGTAAAACTGTGGCAAATGTGCGTAACAGAAACCACCTCTGTGCGCATAAATACACACGATCCGGCTACGTGGATAACACAAAATAACCGCACAATATGCCCGCTTTATCAAGATGATAACGAAGTAACTAAACTGGTTAAGTTAACCCCGCAACAGCCCCTATTTGATAACCTAAAAGCACATAATGCCTTAGAGCTATTTGTACTGGGCGGCAGCGTAATACACAACGAGGTAGAATATTCAAAAGGAAGCTGGCTAAGGCTGCCAAGCACGAGTAAAGCGTTAATATCAGCGGGAAATAACAGCGCTACAATTTACCTAAAAGTAGGGAATTTTAAAAACATAGGATGTGGAGGCTAAATAATGCGTACAAAAATTGCGATTATAGGCGGTGGGCTAAGCGGCGTGTATGCTGCTTACCAGTTAGAGCAACGCGGCATTACCGATTACATATTGCTTGAAGCCAGAGACCAATTAGGTGGCCGTATTATGAACTTTACAAGCCTGTCGCAAACTACAGCAAATAACTTTGACCTTGGCCCAACGTGGTTTTGGCCAGAGTTTCAGCCGCAATTAAATGCCATTATTAAAACGCTAAACCTAGAAACATTTGCCCAGTACGAGCAAGGCAATACCTTAGTAGAGCGCTCACATACGCAGCCGCCAATAGCGATACGCGGTTATACGCATGCTCCTACGTCTATGCGGTTAAAAGGTGGCATGGGCACACTCATTAATGCCTTACAAACAAAGCTCAAAAACAAACAAATAGTTACCGGTGCTTTGGTAAAAAAAATTACCAACCAAAACGGTCATATTGAAGTTAACTTTAGCACCTCAAACGCAGCCGATAATAAGGTAAACGTTGAGCACGTAATGCTTGCGCTACCACCACGCTTAGCCGCAAGCCAAATAACATTCACCCCCGCATTACCAAGCGATTTAGTATCGCAGTGGCAAAATACCGCAACCTGGATGGCACCCCACGCTAAGTATATTGCTGTGTACGATACGCCATTTTGGCGTAAGCAAACGCTCTCGGGCAGCGCCCGCAGCAGTGTTGGGCCAATGGCTGAAATACACGATGCATCAAATCCACAAGGCCAAGCCGCATTATTTGGCTTTATTGGCATACCCGCTGATGATAGAAAACGCATTAGTAATGAAGATTTAATCACACATTGCAAAGCGCAATTAGTCAGGCTTTTTGGCGCACAAGCCGCCACACCCAAAGCCGATATTATTAAAGACTGGGCACAAGACCCACTCACAGCAACGTCGCTTGATACTCACACAGCTAATACACATACCCCAGCACCTTACATAACCGCGCAAAATGGCCCGTGGTATCAAAATTTAGTCGGTATTGGCAGCGAATGGTCGGTGCAATTTCCAGGCTATGTAGCTGGTGCGGTTGATGCAGCAAATATAGGTGTTGAGCAGTATTTGAAAAAAGTTAACGCGTGATGTGTAATGGCTGAGACTTGAGCTTAGCGTTTTAATGGATTGCTCATAACGGCAGCTGATGGGCGGTTATGAGCGTTCAAGAAACAGCCATCATTATAGTAATTTAAACAGATTAACTTATTCGTTTTTAAAGCTCCTAAATATCCACACATTCAACCCAATCAGCAACATAACAATTAATGTTAGAATTGGAGGCTTTGATTGTAATGGTAAAAACTCAGCTGTTACTTCTGGAATCAAGTGAACATATACTGCGACAAACATAATAGATAGCGCTAATAGTGATGAGCAATAAAATACTTTTCTTATTATATTTTTTGTTAAAACCTTGGATAGAGTAAGCACAATCAAAAATCCTAAACCTGCTGAAATTTCACCTAATTGACCAGCCCACCTAGCTATCTCGGGTAATGGCAGTCCACTCAAAGCTATTTGTTTAGTAAACATAGTATTGAACGGCTCAAAGAACTTTACTGTGCCAGCCATAATTAAAAAAATAGCTAACAAGCCGGTTAATAGCTTTTGCATGATGGCCGAAGGGTTCATCGCTGAATGGCGTAACGCCAGCCACATTAACCCGACAATAACGAATACACTCGATATTAGTGATACTTCTAGTAATAATTGTTTCCCCATTTCGTTTTTCCTATATTTTATGGTGAATTATTTCTCTTCAGATTCTAATAATACTTTGCTAACAAAAAGTCGAACTGTTGGTGCAACTACAGCTAAAAGCAATAGTGCAGAAGGAATAACTTCTCCTATAGAGTATGACCATGCACTCATAAATGAGACATCGCCAGACACCATTTTCCTGGCCATAATAGCCGTCATGCCCAAAAGCATTGAAGGTAAAACCATTGAGGCTATTAGCGGATATTTAAATTTTTGAGGGAATTTTTTCATATTGGTCACACCTTGAATAATTTAGAGGGCATATTTTAAAGCCTTGCCATTATTTCAAAAATAGCTATTATTGAAATTTATAAATTCATACTTGAATGATTAGATATTATGGATGCAAAAGAGCTCGGCAATTTATATTGGTTTTGCCTGTCAGTAGAGTGTGGTGGTTACGCCCCGGCTAGTCTTTTAGCTACAGCCTCTGCCCCGACGCTTTCTAGGGCTGTGAGTCAATTAGAAGAAAAAGTAGGTGAGAAACTCATTCATCGCCATGCCAAAAAATTCCAACTCACTAATGCAGGTGAAGAATATTACCGACGCTTTGCTCCCATTTTCAAACAAGTTGATGAACAATGGCTCAACCTTTCTAATACACAGGCAACATTAACGGGTGATATTTATGTTTCGTGTCCAGAGCCTTTCGCTGATTATTTTCTTCAGAATCTAGCAATCGAATTTATGACAGAACATCCCGATGTTAAAATCCACATTAGTTTCTCTTCTGACACTGAAAACTATATTGATGAACGTATTGATCTCGCGATTGTTACTACACCGAGCAATATACCAACATTAATTCAAAAACCCTTATTTCAAACTGAGCTAGTCTTAGCTGCATCACCCAAATACCTTAAATCTCAAGGTATTCCCAATAATATAGAGTCATTACTTGAACATAATTTACTTGCAGGAAATACTATGCCTTTTTGGGAGTTTAAGTACCAAGGTGTAACTACAAAGCTACCTGTAATGGCTAAGTATTCAATAAATAGCCTCCGTTTAATGATTAATGCAGTTAAAGCGGGCATGGGGATAGGCTTGATACCGAAAGAAGTGTTATTAGAATTTGAAAAAGACGCAGTGCTACAGAGGGTATTGCCCGATGTAGAGTGCCCGAAAGGCAAAGCTTATATTGTATGGAGTGATCGTCAGTTAATTGCTAGTAGGGTGGTCGCATTTAGAGAAAAAATAATTCAAAAAATGGATAAACCATCAGACTTATTTAAATCCATGGTGAGTTAGTTTTTGCTAGAACAGATTAAGTGCTAACTACAATAAAAAGATAAGTCTAATAGACCGCTATTGGCTATTATAGTATTGATGACGTTGATAAAAATAAGCGCTTAAAGTCAGTACAACTTCTCATTTTGCTTCTGGCTCTAACAATATTTTCGTCACAAGGAGTTTAATCGTTGGTGCGACAACTAATAATAGCATTATTGCAAAAGGGATAATTTGCTCAATAGAGTTAATCCATGCACTGATAAACGAAGCCTCATCAGGCAGGGTTTTATAGGCCATCACCCCAGACGTTCCTAGCAACATTGAAGATGACACCATAGAAACAGTAAGTGGATATTGATACTTACGCGGAATTTTTTTCATGTTTGCTCCAAGGTGTCATTAAAATTCAGCTTACTGAATAGAAAGTAAATAGCTAAGTCCTAATACAGAAATAATACCAAAGCTTGCCATGGTCCATTTCCTTCTATCTTTCTCTGCTATAACGACAAAAGAAAATAACAGTGCTTGAGAGTAGATAGCCGTATAACCCTTAGCTATTAGATCAAGATTTACTATGAAAAATCTTTCAAGATAATATTGTCTGCGTAGCTTTGGTAAGCATCTTCAATCATCTTAGCCATATCGTCTGGGAAGAGTAGAAAGTTGCCTTTTTCAAGAGAATCTATAATGCCTTCAGAAACAGACTCAGCACTTGCTAAGTTATTAAAGCCTGCTCTTTTTCCCATATCTGTTTCAATTGGGCCTGGGTGAACACTAAGTACCTGAACGCCTTTTTCGGCAAATGCGTCTTTCAAACCTTGTGTGATTGAGTAGGATGCAGCTTTAGATGCCGAGTAAGTGGTTTCCTGAAGGAAGTTTTTCATCGATACAACAGAATTTAGTTGGACTAACGCACCTTTATTACGCTCAAGCACTTTAGCAAAGGCGTTAGCAATACGCACTAAACCATAAACATTAACGTCTATTTCCCTAGCTAAAGACTCAAAAACATTCTCTGCTAAAGGTGTAGTTGACAACATAATACCTGCGTTATTAACTACAAGGTCAACATCAGTTGCTTCAGCTGCCGCTTTGTTAACTGAGTCAGTGCTTGAAATATCCGTTTGGATAGTTGTTACTTTATAGCCGTATTGATCTTCTAATGCTTTAGTTGACTCAGGGTTACGAACACCAAGATATACTTTTTTGGCACCGTGTTGCAAAAGTGAGTCAACGATGGCTTTACCTATGCCGCGATTTGCACCCGTAACAAAAGCTACTTTGTCTTTAATGATAAAACTCATTTGATATTCCTCTGGTTAAGCACCCGTTGCGATTGCTCGATTTTTATCGCAACGGAAAATTTATTAGGCTGTAATAAAGTATTTACTACCACTGCACAGTTTAACCCGTTACTTTTTAGTCCATTCAAATTTCTTAAACATTGTATCTACTGGAGTTTCAGCAATGTGGTTTACATAGTTGCTGATCACTTTTTGTGATAATCCAAGAATAATTTCTAATACTTGTTGTTGCGTGTAACCTGCGGCAAAGAAAGCATCAACTTGTTCAGGTGTTACATTACCGCGTTGACGTACAATAGCTAGCGTGAAATCTTGAAGTGCTTGTAATTTTTCTGTTGGCATCGCTTCTTGGTTACGTAACGCCTCAGTTAAAGCGGCATCAACCTTCATTGAGTGTGCAATACCAGTATGAGCTGGCACACAATAATGGCATTCATGCTCAACATTAATTGTTTGCCATACTACGGTTAATTCTTCAGCATTGAATGATGTTGCAGTAAATAATTGATGTAGCTGTGTATAAGCTTTTAGAGTTTCTGGTGATTCAGCCATTGCTGCATATAAGCTAGGAACAACACCCATTTGCTTTTTAGCGCCCTCTAAAATTGCTTTGCTTTTTTCTGGTGCTGTTTCTACTGTGTGTAATGTAAATTTGCTCATTTTTAATCTCCAATAACATAAGTTGTTTAGAGGGAATTCCCTATACAAAAAGGGAATAATCTTGAAGCCCTTTAGTTGATGGAGTGAACTATATACAAGTTTGAACGATCGCTCAAGTAAAACTTGAGCGATCGTTCAAATATTTGTGCACGTAAATGTAATTTATTGTATTTACATAGAAATTTTACTTGAAATATTTTGCTTTATTACATGACACCTCTACTGAGTTTAACTTTACCTAAAGATAAAATATAACTATAATTGAACGACTGTTCATTTAACGTTTTTAGTTGGAGTTATGGCAAAGAGCTCGACATTCAACCGCCAAGAAGTGATAGATAAGGCAACCAACCTTTATTGGAAGAAAGGCTTTCATGCAACCTCAATGCGAAATCTGCAAGACGCGGTAGATCTTCGCCCTGGTAGCATATACTCAGCATTTGGTAATAAAGATGGTTTATTTAAAGAAGCCTTAGCTAACTATGCTGATATGAGCCTCTCACTATTACAACAATGTAAAGACGAACATGATTCGCCACTTGATGCACTAAAAGCCTTTATGAAGTTAATAATAGTCGAGTCACAAAATAGTGCTCCAAATGGCATTTGTATGTTGTCAAAAACTATTTCAGAATTAACAGATGAGAATCAAGATTTAATTGATGTAACTAAAGCGCATCTAGTTAATATTTCCTCAGCATTGGTCAGGTTAATTGAAGAAGCGCAGTCATTAGGTGAAGTAAATAAGAATAAAAATGCTGAAGATCTCGCGACCCATATACAAATCCAAATTACAGGTTTGCGTACTTTTGCCAAAATCAATAACAACAAAAATAAGGTTAGCGCCATGATAGACGATATTTTACGCATTATCCTTTTTAATAGATGCTAAGGTGTTAGTCATAGAGATCTGAAGAATCAAATCTTGACAGCATATAGCACTTGTTAGCCACTCAACAACATAAAATGGTGATAATAATTGGCAAGGTATTTTACTGTGTTGGATGGCGCTTCGCTTATCCGACCTACACTGGTACATACCTAACAGCTCAAGTTAATACTCCCCCCAAAATTATTAATTCACTTTACCGCCCTACATTTAACGGCAAAGTCATTTACATATTTGAGCGTGTTGATTCTATAAATCCTTTTACATAATCAAGCTGTAAGTCGTTATCGCGCACGCCTACATTAACGCTTTTTTGCAGCCCTTTATTACCTATGCTGATACCTTTTATACCTAAACGGCTTTCGTGCGACGACACTAGCCACTCGGGTAATGCTGCTACACCCCGATTGGCAGATACTAATTGCAACATCATCTCAGTGCTTTCTATAGGTACTCTGCGTTTGGGTTGCACGTTAGCGGGGTCTAAAAATCGGGTATATACATCTAAGCGGTTGTAGCCTACGGGTACGGTGTAAAGTACTTGGTCTTCGAGGTCTTGCGCTGTAACAAACGCTTTGTTGTATAGCGGGTTTTGCTCGCTCACTACAATACATAAATTGTAGTTAAACACCGACCTAAAGTTTAAGCCCTCTGTATTTACCGGGTCGGGGGTTATTAGCACATCTATTTCGTTGGCTTTTAGCGCTGCTATGCCATCAAATCTAAAGGCACTTTTTATTTCTACGTCTACCTCTGGCCATGCTTTTAAAAATTGCTGAATTTTACCCATTAGCCATTGCTCACACGGGTGGCACTCCATTCCTATGCGCATTATTCCTCGTCGGCCTTGGGCAAATTCTTGCAATACGCGCTCGGCATATTCAAACTCGGCGACCATTTTGTCTGCAAGCGAAAGTAAATAAAGCCCCGCCTGAGAATACACCAATGTATTGCCTTTACGGTGCCACAGTTTTACGCCAAATCGACGCTCTAATTTAGCAATAGTATGGCTCACAGCCGACTGGCTTAAGTTTAAACTCTCGGCCGCGGCGGTCACGCTTTTAAGGCGATTAACCTCTTTAATGATGTGTAGATGATTACGTTCAAGCATTATGATTTATATTCATTCCAAAACCAGTTTTTACCATTAGTGTTCATAATGGTGTTTTGGTAATATTATCACATTACATAGCCAAGTCTACGCGCTTCGCTATTTATGCTAGGTATATTCAACAGCAAAGCGCCTACCAATTTACGTATCGTCGGGAGACACAACACATGATCAACGACTCTATCTATACTTTTATATTAATAGGTATAGGGGGCACACTAGTGTTAGATATTTACGCGGGGCTACTCGCTAAGTTTTTTGATTTACCCGCCACAAATTGGCGATTAGTTGGGCGCTGGGTAGGCCATATGAAGTCGGGGCAATTTTATCAGCCTGCACTACCTAAGGCCGAAAAAATACCGGGTGAGCTTGCCATTGGTTGGGTTGTACATTACCTAATTGGCATAGCGTACGGGTTAATATTAATGGTGTGTGTAAACACGCAGTGGCTTGATTTGCCAACCATACTACCTACATTACTTGTTTCGTGGTTTGGCATAGTTGCCCCCTTTTTTATTATGATGCCAGGCATGGGGGCGGGTATGGCCGGTGCAAAAACACCTAACCCCACAGTTACGCGCATAAAAAGCTTTGTAGGGCACACCATATTTGGCTTAGGCATGTTTTTAACCGCACTGGTTTTAGCATAATTTTAAGTAGGAAAGCAGTACATGAACATTTTAAATTTAAGCACCTATTCTGCGCATATTAAAATAGTGGGCTTAATAGCTATTGTTATTTCAATAGCCGCGTGGAGCACAGACCTTTCGGGCATCGTTTATGTGTGCCCCTATTGTAGAGTACAGCGCTCAGTGATTGGCCTTTTAGGTTTATTATTAATAACGCCCGCGGTTACACACTGGATAGGCAAATATTTTGCTTTAGTAATTGGTTTTTTTGGTGCGACAGTGGCCGCTAATCAGCACTTTATGGGCTGGAAAAAAATATCAGCAGGCACCTTCGAATTTAAAGATAACCTGTTAGTTGACCCATTTATTTTATCGGCCTTTGCACTAACAGGTATTATTGGACTCACTTATTTAGCAGTAACAGCCGCAAAATCACCTGCTAAAACGGTTTAACATTAAATACCGTAGCTAAAACCAACAAGGCGCACTTTTTATTAAAAGTGCGCCTTGTTTTTTAATTTATAAATTTAATTTAGTTACGTTAAATCTGTTTTTACTACGCGCTTAAAGCAATCTACTTATTACCACCTATCTAAAAATAACTCGCAGGCTTCTAATAGTTTTTCGCGTGCAATGCCGTCTCTTGATTGAATAGAAAGTCCATTAATAAAGGTATCTAAAATTAGCATAAATTGCTCTACGGGCATTTCTTGTTGCCACTCTTGCTGAGCAGTCCCACGCTCTATGCATTTTACAAGCGCTTTACGAATGTCGTTACGTACCGACAGCGCCATTTGCTCAACTTCTTTATTTTCGTCGCCGCAGTTTAAGCCAGATAAAACAATCATGCAGCCAGAAGGTTGCTTAGTTGAGGTTTGCATATGAATGGTTTTAAACACCATATTTTTAATCGCTGCTTTTGCAGGAACAGATTCGTTTTCTAGCTCCGAGAATGTCTCTCCACAGGTACTGGTATAAAGTGCTAAACATTCACTGTATAGCGCTTGCTTTGAACCAAATGCTGCGTAAAAACTCGCAGATGAAATATTGCCTAACACTTTGCGTAGCTCAGCTAAAGAAGTGGATTCGTAGCCTTTTTGCCAAAACAAATCCATTGCACTTTTTATTGCATCTTCACGGTTAAACTGGCGTGGGCGTCCGGTTCGGGCCATATAAATTACCTCAAGTAAGTAAATCAAAAATAAGTGTATTGTTAGTTAAAACACTCAAGCCCGAGATACAAAGTATTGTCGGGCATTGTGTTGATCATATCATAAGTTTTAAATACTGTTGCTGCGCTAAGCACCTAGACGAACAAAGTACTGCTCTACATCTAGTGCAGCTTTACACCCAGTACCGGCAGATGTAATTGCCTGCCTATAATGGTTATCGCTTACATCACCAGCGGCAAATACGCCGGGAATATTCGTTAATGTTTCACCATTTTCAAACCCAGAATACACATTAATGTAGCCATCGCTCATATCAAGCTGGTCTTTAAAAATGTGCGTATTAGGCTGATGCCCAATCGCAATAAACACCCCATTAACGCTCAGTGTTTCTCTATCCTGCTCTGGTAACGTTGATTTAATAGTAATTCCCGTAACGCCATTAGCGTCACCCACTATTTCATCTACTTGGTTATTCCACTTAATAGTTACTTTACCTTGCGCTACTTTATCAAATAGGCGCTGTTGTAAAACTTTTTCGGCACTGAGCGAATCACGACGATGAATAAGCGTGACGTGCGATGCAATATTAGCTAAATATAAAGCCTCTTCAACTGCGGTATTACCACCGCCAACCACAGCTACGCTTTGGTTTTTATAAAAAAAGCCATCGCAGGTTGCACACGCCGATACACCCTTACCTTTAAACTCAGTCTCGCTTTGTAGGCCAAGGTACTTTGCCGATGCGCCCGTAGAAATAATTAACGCATCAGCGGTGTAAGTTTGCTGCCCTTTAAGCACAAATGGCCTTTGCTGCAGGTCAACATGTGTGATGTAGTCATGCACTATTTCGGTATCAAAATTTTCAGCATGTTCTTTAAACTGCCTCATCAGTTGTGGCCCCTGAATACCCGTTGGGTATCCTGGCCAATTTTCAACATCAGTCGTTGTTGTGAGTTGCCCACCCACTTCAAGGCCAGTAATTAGTAATGGTTCAAGGTTTGCTCTAGCTGCATAAATAGCTGCGGTATAACCAGCAGGCCCTGAACCCAAAATTATCAACTTTCGATGTGTGCTCATTTACCACCTCTTTGGCGTACTAATCTTTTAAAATTAGCGCTTGTAGCTCAGGCGCAGGCATCATACCTACAGAACGATTTATTTCTTTACCGTTTTTAAATACAACAACAGTAGGAATACTTCTTACCGCTAATTTGGCCGCAACTGATGGAAAATCATCAATATTAAGCTCACCCATAATAATATTTTCATCAGCGAGGTTATCGGCTACTTGCTCGTAAATAGGTGACATCATTTGGCACGGAGCACACCACTCAGCCCATAGTCTTACAACTAATTTGGCGTCTTTTTTGTTTAGCGATTCAAAGTTTTGATCATTTAATTTAATTACTTGGTTAGTCATTTTTGGCTCCTAGTTAAAAGTAAAAATCGACCCACAGTGACACACCTATATTTCGCCTAACAGGGTATTTATATATACAAACTACGCATAATAAATATCAGAGCTATAAACATGTTTTAAAGAGATACTAATTAAAAAAGAGGAACAAACTCTTAAAAGTCTCAACTTTAAACACATAACCCAGAACACTTATGGATCGATCGATCCGAAATTTACACGCAAGAATAGTGAGTGTCAACAACTTATAGAACACTCAATCCATAAATAAGTAAAATTAACACTCAAAAGGCCGCACTAAGCAATTAACAGAAGGCTGCTTTATTTTTCTTTTTGTTAATTAAAGCAATTAGTTACAAAGTAAAAAAACAGCACAGCCAGGAAGTGAAATTTAAAATAATTAATTTGTAGTTTTTGAGAAAAGAGTAGGGAAGGAGAGCAATATATAATCGGCAGCGGCAAAATAAATGAGTTAACGGCTAATTTTAATAACGGCTAACATGTCGTCTTCGTCCTCATCGAGGCCAACTTCCTCAAACCCAAAGCTTGTATAAATGTTTTTAGCTATTGGGTTTTGCGGGTTGTAACAAATTTCGATTTGTTCAAGCTTAGAAGTCGTTTTAATCTCTTCAATTGCCATGAATAGTGCTTTGCGTCCAATGCCTTTATTTTGATAATACCAACTCCATTAAGTATGTGTTCTAAATTTTACGCCGAAAAAACAATTCAGTTCTAGGCGTAAATTGATGTAAATGGTTGTTCCCTTTACGAAATTTAAAACAAAGAAATGGGTTGTTTTAGCAAGTAAAATAGAGCAGCTATTTATTGGA
The DNA here is from genome assembly GCF_037414265.1 of Pseudoalteromonas sp. C12FD-1. Lineage (NCBI taxonomy): Bacteria > Pseudomonadati > Pseudomonadota > Gammaproteobacteria > Alteromonadales > Pseudoalteromonadaceae > Pseudoalteromonas > Pseudoalteromonas sp. C12FD-1. The sequence continues at coordinate 262,864 of NZ_JBBEVD010000071.1, read as the reverse complement.
GTTGGTATAAGTTTGATCAACCATAAAGCGCCAAATAGAAACCTTTGTAGGGGTTTCTTGTACCCACATAAAAAAGCCTACTGGCAGAGCATTTAGGTAAATCGCTTTACAGGTATACCCACTATTATAGTGCGCCTCAACCAACGACCACATATTACATGCTACGTATTCTTGTTGTGTTTTAGCAACCTCTAAATCGCATACGGCTTCGTAGTTATCGGCGGTGATGTCTTCCAATGAGAGCTTCATGTTTTTCCTTAAAAAGTAACTAACCTAAACTTACCAGCATCTGTACCTATAAACAATAAATGGCTTTACCAGCCCAATAGGGCGTGTTGATTTTTGATGGTTGAATTTGCAGCAGCATGTTTGGTTTTTAGGCAAGGCAGAGCCTATGAAGTGTGGTTACTCCCCATAAATAGGCGATAACGCAGCATAAATGCCAAACATGCGCTGCCCTTCGGGTTCTGCCTAGGGGCGATAAACTCTTTGTTACTCGGTTTTTACTTAGCCCACTAGGTTACAAACCTCGCGCCGCGATTTAATCGCCCCTAGATTGAACAAATTTCAATCCGCAATGATCAACACGCCCTAGAAAGAGCCTTAATTATTACCTTTTTAGGATATAACCGATATGTTATATTGTAACAATTAATATCTTTAGCTCTATTTAAAATAAGGGTTAGCTTATGAAAACGTTTACAAAAGGGCTGAGTATTGCCCTGCTATTAAGTATGGGCTTTAGTGCTCATGCTCAAAAACATGTACATGGAGAAGGTGAGTTACTTATTGCTCAAGAGGGTAGCGTGCTGCAAATGCAGTTTATTATTCCTGCTGCTGATGCGCTAGGTTTTGAGCACCAAGCTGCAAACTCAGCAGATAAAAATGCTATTGATGTACTTGCCCAGCAGTTAAAAAATAGTAGCCATGCTATTGATATAAAAGGGCAGTGTATTTTACAAAGCACCGAAAACTCACTGGCTCACAGCCACGATGACCACGATGACCACGATGACCACGATCATCATAATGTTGAAGCCACTTACAATTTTAACTGCAAAACGCCGGTTTTAGGCTTTTCGGTCACGTTGTTTAAGTTAATGCCTTCACTTACTGCGCTTAACGTGCAGTGGATTAGTAAAACAGGGCAAGGCTCAGCAGAGGTGACGCGCAATAACCCTGTTATTAGTTGGCAAAGCTAATATTTGGCCGCCAATACTCCCATATAACCTGCTAATTAAAAGAGCTTATAAGCATGAAAAGCCAACTAATAAAAAATGCCCAAATGGTTAACGAAGGTAAAACGCAACTTGCTGATGTACGTATTACTAACCAATTTATTGAATGCATTGCTGCTAATATCACCCCGAGCATAAACGATGATGTAATTGACGCAAAAGGCGCGTACTTACTCCCAGGTATGATTGACGACCAAGTGCATTTTAGAGAGCCCGGGCTTACTCATAAAGGCTCTATATTAACTGAATCACGCGCTGCAGTAGCCGGCGGAATAACCAGTTATATGGAAATGCCTAATGTTACCCCTTCAACCACAAACAAAGCGGCGCTTGAAGAAAAATACGCCATAGCCGAGCAGCACTCTTATGCCAATTACTCTTTTTACCTTGGCGCAACCGAGCACAATTTAGATGATATTAAAGCGCTCGACCCTAAAAAAGTCTGTGGCGTAAAAGTGTTTATGGGTGCATCTACCGGTAATTTATTAGTAGAGAACCCACAAGCGCTTGAGGGAATTTTTCGTGAATGCCCAGTGCTTATAGTTACCCACTGCGAAGACGGTAAAACCATTAGCAAAAACAATCAGCGCTATGAGCAACAAGGCATTATACCTAACATTACCGACCACCCTAAAATACGCGACGCAGAGGCTTGTTATGCCTCATCGTCGTATGCGGTGTCGCTTGCTAAAAAATACAATGCGCAACTGCATGTATTACACATAACGACCGAAAAAGAGCTGAGTTTATTTACTAAAGGCGATATAGCCAATAAAAGCATTACCGCAGAAGCCTGTATACACCATTTATACTTTAGCGAGCAAGATTACGAAGCGTTGGGCAACTTAATAAAATGTAACCCTGCCATAAAAGCTAACACCGACCGCGATGCGCTTATAAACGCGGTTAAAAATAATCAAATAGATATTATTGCCACCGACCACGCCCCGCATACCTGGCAAGAAAAACAAACCGATTATGTTAATGCACCAGCAGGTTTGCCCTTAGTAGAGCACGCACTTTTAAGCTTACTTGAACATGTAAAACACAACCGTTTAAGCATAGAGCAGGTGGTAGAAAAAACCGCACATAACCCCGCGCTGCGTTTTAAAGTAGATAAACGCGGCTTTATAAAAGAGGGTTACTACGCCGATTTAGTGCTGATAAGTACACAGCAAACCACAAAGGTGAGCCACGACGCTTGCCGCTACCTATGTGGCTGGACACCTTTTGACGAGGTTGAGTTTTCTTCAAAAATAGTGAGCACTTGGGTTAATGGCGAGCGCCTTTACGATGGCAAAACAGTCACTAAACCTAGTAAACCTAGTAAACCTGCTATGCCTCTTGTATTTAATCGTTAACCGGAATAGTTAAATTTATGAATGCTAAAAGCCATTTGCCCGATATTACTTCGCAGCCTAATTCTCTTAATGCACGCCCATTACAATGGGTGGGTATGGAAGAGGTTTCGCTGCCGTTACATATTTTAAATAACAAAGGTGAGCAACTACATACTCACGCCAAAGCAGGCATATTTGTTAGCCTTGATAAAGAAAATGCAAAAGGCATACATATGTCGCGCTTGTATTTATTGCTTAATGAACAACTGGCTAATAAGCCACTCAATGGCCAAGTTTTAACAACGCTAGTTGAAAACATGCTGAGCTCTCAGCAAGGCTTAAGCTTAAGTGCCAAAGTAGATTTAGCTTTTGAGCTGGTAATAAATAAGCCCGCGCTTTTATCTAATCAATCTGGATTTCAGGCGTATCCGGTGGCTATTAGCAAAACCATTAAAAATGGCGTTATTAATACCGAGCTTAGCCTAACAATTCCTTATTCTAGCACGTGCCCCTGTTCTGCCGCGCTTTCTAGGCAAGCGTTAAGTGACGCCGTAGCAGAGCAGTTTACAGAGCAGCAGCTTGATAAAAAAGCCTTGTTAGAGTGGCTTACATCGCAGCAAGGCAGTGTAGCTACCCCGCACAGCCAACGCTCGTATGCATATATAAACATGAGCTTACAAGGCGAGCAACTTCCTGATTTACCCACTCTTATTCCGCAAATGGAACAAGCCATAGGCACACCAGTACAAACCGCAGTAAAACGAGAAGACGAGCAAGCCTTTGCTAAATTAAACGCCAAAAACCTACTGTTTTGTGAAGACGCTGCCCGCAGGTTAAAGCACGCCCTTGAGCAAAATACAGATATTTGCGACTACCACTTTAAAGTTGAGCACCAAGAAAGCTTACATGCGCACAATGCCGTAGTGTACGACCAAAAATTTGTATAGTCAGAGCGTTAAATAGTAAGGAGTAAACATGTTAAGAAAAAACCCAAACGGCCACATGCCAAGCGTAGCGCAAAGTGCATTTATAGACCCAACCGCCATTATTTGCGGTAAAGTAATTATTGAAGACAACGTATTTATTGGCCCCTATGCAGTAATTAGAGCCGACGAAGTAGACGACACCGGCGACATGCAGCCTATTGTTATTAAAAAAAATTCAAACATACAAGATGGGGTGGTTATTCATTCTAAATCGGGGGCGGCGGTATCTATTGGCGAGCGTACATCTATAGCACACCGCTCAATTATACATGGCCCATGTAGTGTAGGTGACGATGTATTTATTGGCTTTAACTCGGTAGTATTTAGATCAGCAATTGGCAATGGCTGTGTAGTAAGGCACAACTGTGTAATTGATGGGTTGAACTTACCAAACGATTTTCATGTGCCGCCAATGACCAATATAGAGCCCGGCTTTGATTTAAACAGCATAAGTAAAGTACCGCCAGAGTACTCAAGCTTTTCTGAATCGGTGGTTTCGGCCAATCACGATTTAGTAAAAGGCTATAAAAAACTGGCAAACGAACTCTAATAACAAAGGACTAAATACATGAAAGTGCTTAATGCATTAACAATTACTTTTATTGGCGCACTTAGTATTGGCTGTACCTCAAGCGTAACAACTACAAAGAGTGCCACAGCTGAGCCTAGCGCACTAATAGCAAACACAGCGCAGCCATTAAAAGTAGTAACGTGGAACGTTGAGCACTTAGCTTACCCCATTAATACAGGGTGTAAACCCAGAATGCCTAGCGATATTGAAGCCATGAAAGCCTATGCAAATTCGTTAAATGCCGACATTTTTGCCCTGCAAGAGGTAGCGTCTAAAGAGGCATTAAAGCAAATATTCCCTCAAAGTGAGTGGCAACTTATTGTGTCGAATAGGGCTGCAAGCCCCGCTTACACGTGTCGTAAAACTGGGGCTTTATCAACTCAGCAAAAAGTGGCTTTTGCAGTTAAAAAAAGCATTCCTGTATTAAAAAGTACGCCCTTTGAGCCGCTAGGTTTAACAAAAACAGGGCTACGTTATGGTTTACAATTAACAGTAAACTCGCCGCAAGGTCCCACCGATATACTTAACGTACACATGAAAAGCGGCTGCTTTGTAGACGACTACCTTAAAAGTGACTCGCCAGCATGTAAAACCTATGCCCAGCAAGCACCGGTGTTAGATAGCTGGATAGCAAAGCGCGAAGCAGCAAACACACCATACATCGTACTGGGTGATTTTAACCATCGTATTTCTGCTCCCTATAACCGATTAACCCGCACTTTAATAAGTAATGAGCGCTCAACAAGCATAACCACTAAAAATTTACCCGGTTGCCAAGCACGCTATCCTGCGCCTATCGATCATATAATTGTGGGTAAAATGGACGCTACAAACATTGCAAACTCTGCTCAAGTACACCTTTTTAAAAATATGCAAAAAGAGGCCATGCTAAGCGACCATTGCGCGGTGTCGGTTTCAATTTCAGATAACGCAAATGCACTATCGGCATCAGTTTTGTGGCAAACAACCAGTAAAGAGTATCAGGCATTAACCACTTACATGTATCAACAAGCTCAAACTGCTGTTGCGCAACTACCGCGCTCTGCAACTAACTGGGTAGCCGTGATGGATGTAGATGAAACCGTACTTGATAACTCTGCCTATCAAAAACAAACCGAGCTTAGCGGTAAAGGTTATACTCCAGATACCTGGCAAGCCTGGGTAAAAAGCGAAAACGCAACGCTAGTACCTGGTGCTAAATCTTTTATAGAAGCGCTTTACAAGCAAGGCGGTAAAGTCACCTTAATTACCAACCGCGATAAAGCAAACGATGAACACACATGGAATAACCTTAAAGCCGTTGGCTTGCCTATAACGGTAGAAAACACCTGCTTAATGGGCCGCTCTGAGGCTGATAAAACCGCTGTAGATGGCACACACTTTATTAACGATAAAGACCTTCGCCGCCAACAAATAACAAAAGGTACAGCCGATTGTTTTACACCTAAAGGCACACAAAATAACTGGCAACAACCGTACGTTATAAAATTTCAGATAGGGGACAATATAGAAGACTTTAGTGGCATCACGCAAGAGTCGGCCAATATAGAAGCGCTACAACCAAAGCTTGGTAAGTCTTTATTTTTACTACCAAACCCTATGTATGGCTCGTGGTAGGCACTCTTTAACCAGAGCTCAGGTTATTTAAAAAGGAAAAAAACATGACAGATAAACCTTCAACGCCAACCAGCTCGGGCTGCACTAACACAAGCTGCTGCCCACCACCGCAAAGCCCTATAACACGAGGCACACCTAAAGTAGGACGAAACGATCCGTGTGTATGTGGTAACGGCCGTAAATATAAAAAGTGTTGTGGTAAAAACGCATAAATTGCAGCAAAGCTGCTTTTAATTTAGGTATAAAAAATAGGGCTAACGTAACGTAAGCCCTATTTTAATTTTTAAATAGCTATATTTAAATCATAGTTCCTTAGGTTAAAAGCAAATTAAATACAATCACTTATTAAGTAGCTGCGTAGCTATATCCTCTTTCTCTTTGGCTACTCTTCCTATATGTTCTTTTAAAAATAGTGAAGATTCTTGAAGCTTATTTTCAGCTATAAGATCTAATAAAACTAAATGCTCTTCACACTCTTTTTTAGGGATTGCCCTTTCGCTATACACGTTATATTCAATTAGTCGCCTTAGCCTATTCACTTTTTTTAAGGCATTTAACAGAAATACATTATTTGCCATCCCAACAATAGTTTCGTGAAATAAAACACCAGCATTAAACATTTCTGCTGCAGATACCTTTTTTTCTTTATTATTGAGTATCTCTCTTTGAGACATACGCAACATAACTATTTGATCATGATTAACTTCAAATGTCGGCTCTAATAACGCAGCTGACTCTATCAACACCCTAAAACGATAACTTTGCGCATATGAAACAGGTGAAGAAATAAAAGAATTAAATTTCCAGCCATAACCGACCCTTCTCGATATCCAATGATCTTTTTCCATCGCCATTAAGGCAGCTTGTACAGACTTTCTGTTTTGTTGGTATTTATTAATTAATTGATTTTCTACAAAGGTGGTATCAATCTGACCTTTTAAATAATCTTGCCCTATTTGATAGCAAAGTGAGTTAAGACCACTGTCATCACTTAATTTCTTGTAATCAAAACTCTGAGGCACTTTATTTGGACGAACCTTAAGAAAGTAGCCTTGATTTGGCTTTTTAGTAAGTATGCCTTGTTGCTCTAATACATTAAACGCTGCCCTTATTGGTGTACGCGATACCTTAAGCTTATCAGAGAAAAATAGCTCTTTAATGTGTGTATTAGCTTCAAAACCTTCAGAGATTATCTCTTCATATATTTTATCCGCGAGTAATTCAGCAGACGTTTTATTTGAAGTCTTTTCCATAAATATTTGCCTAAAACGATTATTTTTTGCCATATAGAAACAGCCGCCATTGTAGTAAGTATAATACCAGCAATTATATTTATTGTACTTTATTTTGAATAAAACAATTTTAAATTGGTTTACCCCCTCAATTCCACTTGAATTTAAAGAAATTAAAAAACAATGAGTTAACTTTTATTTGAAGTTATCTAATTTAATAAGTTGACATTCTATTTTTCATACAATAGATTGTACTTTGTCGAAACAAAGTACAATTAATTTGTAACACTTACGTTTACCAATATAAAAGATTAGAAATATGACAACGATTGTTTTAGTTCATGCAGTAAAGGCCGCTATGGGGCCAATAGATGACGCATTTAAAGTTATATGGCCAGAGGCTAAATTGATTAATTTACTTGATGAGTCACTTGGTATTTTACGAAGCAAAAACGAAGAGTTATCGCAAGAGTTAGTTCAGCGTGTAATCGAACACAGCCGTTATGCTGTTGAATTAGGCGCTGATGGTGTGTTGTATACATGTTCAGCATTTGGTGAGGCAATTGATAAAGCAAATGAGATATTTCCTATACCAATTTTAAAGCCTAATGAAGGTATGTTTCGAAAAGCATTACAAATGAGTAGTCAAATAGGTATGGTTGCCTCTTTTATGCCTGCCGTTTCAGGAATGGAAAATGAGTTTTATGCACTAGCTAAGGAAGTTAATCCAGATGCTCGCTTAACTAGCATTTGCGCAAGCGGTGCTAAAGCAGCTCTTAATGAAGGTGATACTGCTAAGCATAATGATCTGATGGCTGAAACAGCGCAGCAACTGATTAATGAAGAAGTATTAATGCTTGCCCATTTTTCTTCATCGTTAGCACTAGAGTCTGTATGCAAAATAAATGACAAGCCCATTTTAACAAGCCCAAATAGTGCTGTTGAGTTATTAAAAATATTAGTTAACGCTAAAAGTAAATAAATTTAAAAATAGAGATGAGGTAAAAATGAAAATATTAGTAATGCCAGGTGATGGTATTGGTCCAGAAATTACAGATGGTGCGCTTAAAGTTCTTGAAGCTGCAAATCAAAAATTCTCGTTATCTTTATCTTACGAGTTTGAAGATGTTGGTTTTAAAAGCCTAGAAAAACACGGCACTACGCTAAGAGAAGAAACGTTAGAAAAGGCCAAAACCTTTGATGGGATCATTTTAGGTACACAGTCTCATGCTGACTACCCTAAACCGGAGCTTGGTGGTCGTAACGTTTCTGCTGGTTTTAGAATTGGCTTAGATCTATACGCAAACGTTAGACCCGCAAGATCGCGCCCTTACATCCAAACAAATATGAGTGAAGGTAAGAGTATGGATTTAGTCATCATGCGTGAAGCTACTGAAGGTTTCTACCCAGATAGAAACATGACACAGGGCTGGGGTGAAGTAAAACCATCTCCAGATATGGCGCTATCTACACGTAAGATCACGCGCCATTGTAGTGAGCGCATTGCACGTAAAGCTTTTGAATTAGCAATGAAGCGTAATAAAAAAGTAACGGCGATTCACAAAGCAAACAGTTTTCATATGACTGATGGCTTATTCATGGAAGCAGTAAATGATGTAGCAAAAGACTTTCCAGATGTTGTCTTAGACGATCTATTAGTCGATGCATCTACTGCTCATTTGGTTCGCAACCCTGAGCGCTTTGATGTGTTAGTGGCAACCAATTTCTATGGCGACATTATTAGTGATTTAGCGAGTGAGCTTTCAGGCAGTTTAGGTTTAGCGGGCTCAATTATGGCAAGTGATGAGCACTGCTGCGCCCAAGCCCAGCATGGCTCGGCTCCAGATATTGAAGGCCAAGATAAAGCTAACCCTGTATCTATGATCCTATCTGTTGCAATGATGATTGATTGGATGGGTGAGAAACACCAAAAACCAGAGCTTATTAAAGCAGCACAAGCAATGGTTGATGCCGTTGATGAAACATTAAAAAATCCTGAAAAGCGTACTGCAGACTTAGGCGGTAACACTGGATGTAAAGCGTTTAGTGCAGCAGTAGCTGAAATGCTGATTGCTAACTAAATTGAAAAAAGAATAAAGATTACAAATAACGCTGCTAAGGCAGCGTTCCAAAACATGAGTTATGTATTTACACACACAATTAAAAGCATAACTCACTATAACAAATATTAAAAAAGGAAAACGTATGTCTATATTCAAAAAAATAACGGCAATATCAATACTGACAACAGTGTTTTTCGCACCGGCGAGCTTTGCTGACAACGATTATCCAACTAAAAGAATGAATTACACCATCGCATTTGGTCCAGGAGGGGGGAATGACCTTATGTCTAGAACGGTGGTAGATATTCTTAAAAAATATGACATTTATGAGCCAACTATTCGTGTTGATAACTTAGCTGGCGGCAGTGGAGCTGTAGGTTTTAATTTTGTTGCTAAAAAGAAAGGCAGCGAATACAACATGACCTCTACAAGCGGTAACTTTTTAGGCACGCCATTAATCTCAAATACCGGCTGGACATACCGTGACTTTACGCCAATTGGCTTATTAGCCCAAGATGCAATGTTTATTGTTGTACGTGCAGACTCTAAATTTAAAACAGCTAAAGACTTTGTTGAACATGCTAAAAATAACCGAGTAACAATTGGCGGTACAGGTGCTGCCGGACCTGAACGTGTTACAGCCTCTTTATTTTCACAAGTAGCTGGTTTTAATTTCGACTACGTCCCGTCTCAATCGGGTGGTGGCATGGTTACATCATTAACTTCTAATAGTGTGGACGCTATTGTGGCCAACCCGTCAGAGGTATCCGGACAAATAGCAGCAGGTAAGTTTCGTGCGTTGGCCTATTCAGAAGCTCAGCGCAGCACTGTATATAAAGATGTGCCAACTTTTAAAGAGCAAGGCTACGATTTTGCCTTTTCATTACCTCGAGGCATTGTAATGCCAGCAGGAATTAGTAAAGAAGTTCAACAATGGTGGATTGCAGCACTAAAAAAAGTTATAGCAACTAAAGAATGGAAATCTTATTTAAAAACTAACAGCTTATCTGGTAACACCATGTGGGGTGAAGAGTTTTCCGCTAATTTAGCCCATACAAGTGCTGATTTTGAACGAGTTCTTAAAGAAATTGGCGCTGTTAAGTAAAGCTAAACAGAAATAAATGATAGTGGTGATAACTCACCACTCTTAATTTAAGGTTTGAATATGCAACATTTATTTTCCATAGGTCTTTTTATAGGCTCTCTTGGTTTTACTATATATGGATACTTGACGCTTGACCTTCATGGGATCAACGAAAGACCTGGTCCTGGGTACTTTCCATTAATTATAGGTATTGCATTAATTATAGCTACAGGCATTAACACAAAGAACGACCTGATTCAGTACTTAGAAAAAAGAAAACTGAATCAAGATGTTGTGGATAAAAAAACAAGTAATAATGAAATTTTTTATCCTCTCGATACGTTAATTCTTGCAGCTCTAATAGCAGTATTTATTCTGATTCTTAATAGTGCTGGGGCAATTATCTCAATGGTGGCATTTGTATTTGGTTACCTATGGTTCTTTAATCCAAATCAAATAAAGAAGAACATTATTTATTCTATTGTTTTTCCGGCGTTAGTTTATTTGTTATTTGATGTGTGGTTACAGACAGGTTTACCCAATGGTTTACTGTCTTATTTCTATGAGTGAAGGTAATTTATAATGTTTTTTAGTGATGTTTTTACAAATTTAGAGTTTGGACTCTCGGTTGCCTTTACCAGTACTAACTTAATGTTTTTATTGTTAGGAGCGTTTGTAGGGATGATTGTTGGGCTATTTCCTGGCTTTGGTCCTGCAGCTGGTATTGCGATATTAATTCCTATGACCTTTGGCTTAGATCCCACTACAGCAATAATTATGCTTTCGGGAATTTATTATGGCTCTATGTATGGAGGAACAATTACCTCAATATTAATAAATACTCCAGGCGAGTCTGCTACGGTAGCTTCCACCTTAGATGGTTATCCGCTAGCGCAAAAAGGTCGCGCCGGTCCTGCACTGGTAATGCAAGCTATTGCATCGTTTATTGGCGGTACTATCGGGGTAATTTTAATTTGCGGTTTTGCGCCAGTACTAGCTGGCGTAGCGTCAGCATTTGGTCCTTCAGAGTACTTTTTAGTTATCATGCTAGGCCTACTTTTGTTAACAACAATGATGGGAGATAACCGTTTAAATGGGGTTATTTCTGCTCTAATAGGATTTGCTATTGCCATGGTTGGTGTAGATGCTGTGAGCGGTTCTCAACGCTACACTTTTGGCTCTCCTGAACTAATTGGGGGTATATACTTTGTACCTGTAGCTATTGGTTTATTTGGTATTGGTGAGCTGTTGTATTGCATTTATACCGGGCAGCACAAAAAACCAGCCGAGCATATTCAATTTTCATTTATGTCAAAAGACTTTTGGCCGACAATGAAAGACTATGTTGAATCTAAATTTACTTTTTTTAGAGGCGCTATTATTGGCTTTATTGCAGGTGTATTACCTGGCTCTGGAGCCACAATCGGATCTATTTTAGCTTATTCAGTGGAAAAGAAAGTAGCAAAAAATTCAGAAGACTTTGGGAAAGGCGAAATGCGTGGGTTAGTTGCTCCAGAAGCTGCTAATAATGCAGCATCTGCAGGGGCTATGGTTCCTCTTATTTCTTTAGGTATTCCTGGCTCTGGTGCAACAGCGGTTTTACTAGGTGCACTTATGATGTGGGGTTTACAACCAGGACCAACATTAATTGATAATAATCCTGAGTTAGTTTGGGGCCTTATTGCAAGCATGTACCTTGGTAATATAGTACTTGTGATCTTGAGTATTGTAGCAATACCAGTGTTTGTTAAATTTTTAGATGTTCCATATCGCATGGTTGTTCCCGTTATTGTAATTTTATGTGTGGTCGGCTCTTATGCATTGAATAACAGTATTATTGAAGTTGCGATGCTAATAGTTATGGGCGTTTTAGGTTTTGCTATGAAACTCTATGGTTATAGCCCTGCAGCAACAGTATTAGCACTAGTATTAGGAGCAATGGCTGAAAGTACATTTTTACAGTCATTAATAATCAGTGAAGGTAGTTTAAGTATCTTTATTGAACGTCCTATTTCTCTGGGGCTTATTTCAGTCATTGGGATCTCAATGGCCCTCTCTATTGCTTTACGTTCTTACAAACGAATCAAAGCAAAATCAATTAGCTAAATCTTTTAGCACTAATTAATACACTTTATTTTTGGGTACATTTTTGTACCCAATGGGTTCAACTGTCCTTTTTTTAGGAGAATAACATGCGTATTGGCGTTATTGCCGATGACTTTACAGGTGCAACAGATATAGCAAGCTTTTTAGTTGTTAACGGTTTAAGTGCTATTCAATATAGCGGAACACCCAAAAAAACAATTAATACTGCGGCTAGCACTGATGCAATAGTCATCAGTCTTAAATCACGATCGTGTTTGGTGAATGAAGCTATTAGTGACTCTTTAGAAGCTTTGGAATGGTTAAAGGCTCAAGGCTGTAGCAAATTTTACTTTAAGTACTGTTCAACATTTGACAGCACCTCACAAGGTAATATTGGGCCAGTAACTGATGCATTACTGGAAGCATTAAATTGTAAACATACAATTGTATGCCCCGCACTACCTGTTAACGGGCGCTGCGTGATCAATGGGCACCTTTTTGTCAATCATCAACGACTAAACGAATCGGGTATGAAAGACCACCCTGTCACTCCAATGCTTGAGTCTAAAGTCGAACTATTAATGAATAATCAAAGTAAAGGCCTTGCCACTAGTGTGTTTTATAACGATGTGGAAAAAGGTTCCGAACATTTGAAAAAAACCATGGATACACTTTTTGACAAAGGATCTAACTATATTGTTGTTGATGCCTTTACTGATCAGCACCTTAATATAATTGCACAAGCGTCCTTCGAGCTGCCTTTGGTTACCGGTGGTTCTGGTTTAGCAGCCGGAATTGCACAGTCTTTTAAAAATAAATCATTAAGAAAAACTCAACTTAAAAGTATAACGCCTTTAGCTGCACCAAGTGTTGTTATATCAGGTTCATGCTCACAAATGACAAATGCACAAGTGAACATGTACTTAAATCTTGCCCCTCACTTTCAAGTGGATGTAGGAGAGTGCATTAACAACTCAGCTTACGATGATGAAATTTGCCAATGGGTGCTCAATCACCAAAACACAGATTTAGCACCTCTTGTATATGCAACCGCGCCTAAAGAGCAATTAAAAATCACTCAAAATAAATATGGCGAAGAGAAAAGCAGCGCTGCTGTAGAAGCCTTATTTGCCAAAGTGTGTAAAAAACTTCAATTCGCAGGCGTTAAGAACTTTGTGGTGGCAGGGGGAGAAACATCGGGCTCAGTAACTAAAGCTCTCGATGTAGAAGCATTAGAAATAGGTGCACAAATAGTACCCGGTGTTCCATGGGTAAAAGCTTTAAACACTTCAATTTTTTTGGCTTTAAAGTCAGGAAATTTTGGAGACATTGATTTTTTTATAAAAGCACAACAATTAATCACACATAAAAACACACAATAATATTCATATAAATAAACTGGGGAAAGTAATGTACAAAATAAACACACTAACAACATTAATAAGCTTAAGTTTTGCTGCTAGCATGTCATTTACGGTATTAGCAGAAGACTTCGAATCACTTGAAAGTCGTATAGATAAGCTTGAAAAAGCTACAACGGTTAAATTGGGAGGACGTTTACATTTAGATTTTGCAGCTTACGATGGCGCTTATAATCCAGGGAATGGCACAGGAACCGATATTTATGTGCGCAGAGGGCGAGTTTATTTTGCAAGTAGTCACGGGGATTTTTCGTATAAAGTAATTCTAGATTACGATGATGGCGAAACTGTTTTACATGGTGCAACAGTTACATATAAAGGCTTTGGTAAAGATAAAAAGCTCAATGCCGGAAAACTAAAAGAAGACATTTCATTGCAAGGCATGACGTCGAGTAAATGGGTAACATCAATCGAACGAGCCATGATCCCAGATACCTTTCAAGTAGGCTTTAACTATGGTGTTCAATACAGTCATGCTATGCAAAATGGTCTGCGTTACTCCGTTAGTTTAACTAAAGATCAAGAATTAGCTGATGGTAATGAAGCTGATGGCTCTCTACAACTTGCAACAACAGGCCGCTTAACTTACTCCAACACAGATAATAATGAAGTCTTACATTTAGGTTTATCTGCTAGCCATCGAAACTGGGGATCTAATGATTTTTCAATCAGGCAAACCGGCGAAGTTCGTAAAGATCAAAATCGTTTAGCTAACTTTTCAAGTCAAGTTGGTGCACAACAAATAGATGCTAGTAGCGCAATGTTGCTTGTTGGTGAGTTTGGTTATCAAGTTGGTCGAGTACACCTAAGTGCTGAATATGGTCAAATCGATGTATCTGCTAATCAAGGCCCTGATGAAACATTTGAGGGTGGCTATGCCCAGTTAGGCTACTTTCTTAGTGATAATTCAAGAAAATATAGTAAAGGCAGCGCTAAATGGGACAAACCAACAAACTTAAATAATCAATGGGAAATATTTGCTCGTTTGAGCACTTTTGATATGACGACTGATACTTCAGGTACTAAAGCAGAAGTTATTACCATTGGTGCAAACCATTATATAAATGAAAGTGTTCGTATGTCTTACAACTATGTATTTGGTGATGTTTCTGGTCCGAGCCAGGTTGCTTTAACTGGTTCGGAGGATGATGGGCAAGCCTTTGTAGCTCGTTTGCAGTATGTGTTTTAAACAAACTTGCAGTTATGTAAAGCACGCATGATTACAAATAAACAATCCCATTAACATGAGTGTTTACTATTAATGTGGTTATTTATTCTTGGGATAAATAACCACTAAATACATAAGCTTAAAACTATTTTTTAAGGTAGAAAGTTGAATAACTCTAAAATTAAAGATCAAATTATCGAGATGGCAAGCTCTCTTTATCATCGTGGCTACTCTTTTGGGTCAAGCGGAAACATAAGCGTTAAAACCGAAACTGGTTTTATTATGACACCAACAGGGTCATCAATGGCTGATTTAAAACCTAGTGAGCTATCAGTTTTAGATTCACAAGGAAATTTACTTTCAGGGCATGAACCTACAAAAGAATCTTTTTTGCATATGGCCATGTATGAACAACGCTCAAGGGCAAAAGCGGTTGTGCACCTTCATTGTTCGCATTCATCTGCGGTAAGTTGTATGCACCATGGCTGCACTGAAAATGTGCTCCCACCTCTTACTGCTTACTATGTTATGCGTATTGGTATTTTGCCTTTAATTCCATACTTTGCTCCTGGCGATATTAATTTAGCGCAAGCCGTTAAAGAAAAAGCGAGTAAATCACATGCACTTTTGCTAGCTAACCATGGGCCTGTAGTTGCAGGGACCTCTCTCAAAGATGCTGTATACGCAACGGAAGAGTTAGAAGAAACCGCCAAACTTTACTTGATGCTTAAAAATATGGAAACGCAACCATTAACGCCTGAGGCAATAAGCGAATTAAATAAAAAATACCCTAAAAAAATTTAAAGGGAGTAATACATCGCCTTTAGGGAAATGTACTTACTCGTTTGTGGAGAATTAAAATGTTATCAAAAATTATTTCTTGTGGTGTTAAAACAGGCGAAGATGTAACAAAGCTTTATGATTTTGCTAAAAAAAACCAGTTTGCCTATCCTGCGGTAAATGTAATTGGCACTAGCTCAATAAACGCTGTGCTGGAAGCCGCCACTCATGCAAAATCTCCTGTCATTATACAACTATCATACAGCGGCGCTTCTTTTTTCATAGGTAAAGGTAGCCCTTTGAGTGGACATGAAGCTGCAATTGCAGGGGCCGTTGCAGCTGCTAAATATGTACATGAAGCAGCAGAACACTATGGTATACCTGTTATCCTACATACTGATCATGCTTCAAAAGAATTATTACCATGGATTGATGGCTTATTAGCCGCTGGCGAAGAACACTTTAAAAACTTTGGTGTTCCATTATTTAGCTCTCATATGATTGATTTATCACAAGAGCCTCTTGAAGAAAATATCGCTATATGTGCATCCTATTTACAAAGAATGAAACAAATAAAGATGGGCTTAGAAATCGAGCTTGGTTGTACTGGTGGTGAAGAAGATGGCGTAGATAACACTAACATTGATAGTTCATTATTATATACACAACCTGAAGATGTTGCTTATGCGTATGAAAACCTTAATAAAGTAAGTGAAAACTTTACCATAGCAGCGTCGTTTGGCAATGTTCATGGCGTGTATAAACCGGGGAATGTTAAGTTAACTCCTAAAATTTTAAAAAACTCACAACTATTTGTGGAAGAAAAATATCACCTTTTAGCTAAGCCTTTATCTTTTGTTTTTCATGGTGGCTCAGGCTCTAACAGCTCCGATATAGAAGAAGCAATTAGCTATGGTGTTATAAAAATGAATATTGATACTGATATGCAATGGGCTAGTTGGAAAGGTGTATTAGAATATTCAAAAAGTAAAGAAGCTTATCTACAAAGTCAAATTGGTAACCCTGAAGGCGAAGATTTACCAAATAAGCAATATTATGATCCACGAGTATGGATAAGGCAGTCTGAAAGCTCTATGGCGACCAATCTTTATAAATTTTTTGAAACATTAAATTGTATAAATAAATATTGAGAGCCCTATGCAAACTATTAATAATTATTTAGAAAGCCAAGACACAAACCCAGCTTTATGCTCATTAATTACAACCTTATTAAACGCATGTACGCATATAGCTTCAAAAGTTGGGCAAGGTGAATTAGCTGGAGTATTAGGCGTTACAACCGAGCAAAATATTCAAGGTGAAACCCAAAAAAAATTAGACGTTATTAGTAATGATATTTTAAAGGTTGCACTTCTTAAAAATAAAACGGTTAAAACTCTTGCATCAGAAGAAGAAGATTTTGTTGTTGCCGGCAATGAAAATGGAAACTACGTTGTAGCATTTGATCCACTCGATGGCTCATCGAATATAGATATCAATGGGCAAATTGGGACTATTTTTACTATTTATGCGGCCCTAAAAAAAGAGCCTTCAAATAGTAAAAAACAGTTTTCGCAAAAAGGCTCGCAACAGCTTTGTGCCGGTTATGTTTTATATGGTGCTTCAACTTTACTGGTGATTTCTGTTGGCGGTCCAACAAAGATTTTTACGTTAGATCGCACTCGTGGTGATTATTTTATGTCAAATAAAGACGTTACTATTACACACGATACTAATGAGTTTTCAATTAATATTGCAAACTATTGCAAATGGCCTACCCAATTTAAAAAATATGTTGAGCATTTAATCGCTGGAGAAAATGATAAAAGAGCTAAACGTTTTAATATGCGATGGAATGGCTCTATGGTTGGTGATATGCATAGAATTTTGTATAGAGGGGGTATTTTTTGCTACCCATCCGACATTTCGAATCCACACAAGCCAGCCAAGTTAAGACTACTGTATGAAGCCAACCCTATCGCATTTTTGGTAGAAAATGCTAAAGGCAAAGCATATACAGAAAATGAACGTATTCTAGATGTAACCCCATATGATATCCACCAAAGAGTCCCCGTTATAATAGGCTCTGCTGGAGAAGTAGATATCTGCTTAAGTTACTTAAAGGAATAATTAACTACTTTTAAAATACCAACCCCAACCAAAGTAAGTTAATTACATCAGTGCTCTATAATTCACGTAAATATAGGCGCTAAAACCAATGCTTAACGCTTTTTATAAATAGCGTTAAGCATTTTTTTAATATCAAAAAATACATATTTAACATATAAGCCACATCAATAGCCCAATTTATCGTTACCTATTTTAACTCGCTGTTACTTCTATTTTTTGCTCTAGCGTAAAAGGCTTTGCATTTAAAAGGCCGCTTATTTGCACCAAAATTTCTGATTTACCGGGTTTATTAGCAACGTATTTTAAGCTGTGTATTCCGCGTGTGCGCTCTAATAATATTGAAGGCTCGCCGGTAAGTTTAATACCTTGTGGCGCTACAAATTTAACACTTACCGCGCTGTAACGTTTAGGTACTAAGTAGCTAAAGTTAGCTGTGCTTGTATCGCCAACATTTACTTGCGCTTGTTTAGCGTGCTTTACAGAAAAGCGCTCAAATATAGGCGTCTGAAAGCTTTGACGAGCAAAAGGATGAAACTGATTTAAGCCAACCCCAGAGTGAAACTCGCACGCATTAACGCCAGCAGATGCACTTGCTAATACTAATGAGCAGAGCAGGTATTTTTTATTCATATTATTCCTCGTACGGTAACACTCGGTCTAACTTAAGCTCGTAAGCCGATGTACCTAATTCGTTTTCTACGGTATTTATTGTTATTTTTCCTTCAAACCAGAATGCGTCGTATAGGCTTTGCAGCTCAACGCCTTGTTCAAATTTAACATAAATTATTTGGTTTGGCGGCGGTGGCGGCATATGCAAACACGCCCCAAAGTAAGGCACTACAAAAAACTCACTAATGCGCTTACCTTCTTCAGATTCAAGCGGCACGATAAAACCAGGCACACGAATCTTTTTATTATTATAGCTCTCAATTACTCGTGCGGAGCTTAATGCTTGCTGATAGCGTTTATCTTGCTCGTTTTCGAACGGCTTAGCGTCTAGGCTATCGAGTGTGTCTTGCTCTGAGCCATCTTCAATTTCGGTTAAATACTCTGGCGGATTAAGCAGTGCGTCTAAATCGTCTTTAGGCATTAACTGAATCCACTCTATTTCTTCGTAGCTTGAACTTTTAGCCACTGACTCACAGGTAAATACTAAACTGGCCAAGGCTATAACAAACCAAGCAACCATTTTAGTTACATTTTTTGACATATTTTCATCTCAATTGGCTTAGGGGTTCAGGAAAAACGTTATAACATATCAGTCATTATCAAACCATAGGAGTCTCATTTTTGCCAAATACATTTTCTTCGGCCTCAACTCCCTTTGCCATACATATTAATCAACTTAACTATAAGTACCACAAAGCCGATAAAACCTCGTTTTATATTCCTACTTGGCAAGTAAAGCAGGGGGAACAGGTGTTTTTACACGGCGAATCTGGCTCAGGTAAAACCACATTACTTAATTTATTAGCAGGGGTGCTTACACCACAAAGTGGCGATATAACCTTGCTTGAGCAAGCATTTTCAACGCTTTCGTCAAAAAAACGCGATAAATTTAGAGCCCAGAACATTGGCGTGGTGTTTCAGCAGTTTAATTTAATACCGTATTTAAGTGTTTTAAAAAATATTCAGCTGGCTAGTTACTTTGCAAAAACGGGCAATACGCAAATAGAGCAAGAGGCGAGCGCACTGCTTTTAGCGCTTAAGTTACCAACTACTATTTTGCACAAAGCAGCAAATACACTAAGTGTGGGCCAACAGCAACGTGTGGCCATTGCCCGCGCTTTAATAAATAAACCTAAACTGCTACTAGTTGACGAACCCACCTCAGCATTAGACGCCGCATCGCGCGATGCATTTATGACCTTACTCATTGATTTATGTAAGCAGCACAGCATAACGCTTGTATTTGTAAGTCACGATATGCACTTACAACAATTTTTTAAGCTAAGTGTTGATGTAACTTCGCTTTTAAAAGAGGAGAGCAAAAAATGCTAGTATCGTTAGCGTGGAGCAGCTTAGCCAGTAGGCGCAAATCGGTCATTCTTACGTTTTTATCATTACTTATAAGTATTAGCGTACTGTTAAGTGTTGAGCATATTCGCCAGCAAGCCAAAGAGAGCTTTAACAGAACCATTTCAGATGTAGATATGATAGTAGGCGCACCTAGCGGGCAGTTAAACCTGCTGCTTTACTCAGTATTTAGAATGGGCAGCCCCACCAGTAATATTAATTATAAAAGCTATGAAACCCTAAAGAGCAGTTCATTAGTCAAATGGGCTATACCTATTTCGCTTGGCGACTCGCACCGCGGTTTTAGAGTAATGGGCACCAATAACAGCTACTTTGAGCACTTTAAATACGGCACTAAGCAACCACTTACTTTTAATAGCGGCCAGCCGTTTAATACATTATTTGAAGCGGTAATAGGGGCCGATGTAGCCAAAAAACTGAATTATAAAATTGGCCAAAGCGTAGTGATTGCCCATGGCATTGGTAACACAAGCTTTACCCATCACGACAACACCCCTTTTATTATAAAAGGCATACTTAACCCCACTGGCACACCCGTTGATAAAACAATAC
Organism: Pseudoalteromonas sp. C12FD-1; assembly: GCF_037414265.1. Taxonomy (NCBI): domain Bacteria; kingdom Pseudomonadati; phylum Pseudomonadota; class Gammaproteobacteria; order Alteromonadales; family Pseudoalteromonadaceae; genus Pseudoalteromonas; species Pseudoalteromonas sp. C12FD-1. Next base: position 242,560 of record NZ_JBBEVD010000071.1, on the reverse strand, counting down.
ATGTAAGCTTAAACGCCATTGAGGCCATACATTTATCACCGGCAAAACAAGCTAAGTTACTTAATAATGTAGACTCAGTAAACACCACACCTAAGAGCATTAACGCAGTAATGCTGGGTTTAAAGTCTAAGTTTTCTACCTTTAAATTACAGCGCGATATAAACAACTATAAAGCTGATAGGTTAATGGCCGTGTTACCCGGTGTTGCCATGACCGAGCTTTGGCAAATGATGGCAACCGTTGAAAGCCTATTACGCGTTATTGGTATTTTGGTATTGGTATCGTCGTTATTTGGCTTATCAACCATGTTACTTGCCTCAATGGCGCAGCGTAAAAACGAAATTGCCGTGCTGCGTGTGTTGGGCGCAGGGCCAAGCGTTATTTTTAGCTTAGTACTAGTAGAGGCGTTAATTGTGGTATTAATTTCAAGTGCAGCTGCAACGGCTTTACTAAGTTTAACTTTATGGCTTTTAGGTGATTGGCTAGGCGCCACGTACGGCTTATTTTTAAATGCAAACATGCTTAATCTAGAAACACTAAAAGTAATAACCGTAATTGCTGTTGCCGCTATCATTACCTCAGCTATACCCGCGTATGAGGCCTATAAAAATGCCCTGCATAGCTCACTTAGTGCTAAAAGTTAGCTCCTTTAAAAGTGGCACCACGTACTAAACAAAAAGGCCGCAGTAATAAATACTGCGGTCTTTGTTTTTAGCTAAACTTTTTTAAACTAGTTAAGTTTAGTAAGCGCCTGCGCTGTAAATAAGCTCGTAGCTGTGGCTGTAAATCTCAAGGATGTTACCAAACGGGTCTTCCATGTAGATCATGCGGTACGGCTTTTCGCCAGGGTAGTAGTAACGTGGCTCTGGCATACGTTTTTTACCACCTGCAGCAACAATGCGGTCCGCTAAGCCTTCAACATCTGGGTCTTGTACACAAAAATGAAAGATACCGGTTTTCCAGTATTCAAAGTTGTCTTTAGGGTTTTCTTGGTCTTTAAATTCAAAAATTTCTACACCAATACGGTCGCCTGTTGAAAGGTGCGCTATTTTAAATTTTTCCCAATTTGGACCAAATACATCGGTACACATTTCGCCAATTGGGCTGTTATCTTCAGTGATCACGGTAGGCTCCATTATGGTGTACCAGCCCATCACCTTAGTGTAAAACTCGACGGCTTTTTCAACATCCGGTACAGAAATACCAATGTGCGAAAAACTACGTGGATATGTATGACTCATAATATGTCCTCTTTAACTGTGATTAGTTGATGGAGTTAGTTTACGAATTAGCCATTATTAAGTAAAATTATCATTAATCATCATTTTGAGTATGTTTTGTAATGATAAACCCGACATGGTTAAACACGTTTTGTACGTTGGTTGAGGTAAATCACTTTACCCAAACCGCCGAGCGCCTTTTTATGACCCAATCTGGCGTGAGCCAGCATATTAAAAAGCTAGAACAACAAGTAAACTGCGCGCTATTAGAGCGTCACGGCAAACAATTTACCCTTACTGTACACGGGCAAAATTTGTATCAGCAAGGCAGCTTGTTATTAAAAGAATGGCAATTTTTAGAGCAGCAATTAAAAGATGACTCGCCATACAGTGGCCTTGTAAAAATACAATCGCCAGGTAGTTGTGGGCTGCAATTTTATAGCCAGTTGTTAGCACTGCAAGCAAAGCATACCGAGCTTAATATTGATTATCGCTTTGCACCCAATACAAGTGTAGAGCAAGCTGTGGCAAACCACAGTGCCGACATAGGCTTTTTAACCCAAGCCCCCACGCTTAGCGAAGTTACCAGTCACAAAATAGGTAAAGAATCTTTATTATTAGTAACCCCTGCACATATTAAAAACCCAACATGGGAGGCTTTGTGTGAGCTTGGCTTTATTGGCCACCCCGATGCAAAACACCACGCTCAGCTATTACTTAGCGAAAACTACAATGAGTTTGAACATGTTGATCAATTTAAGCGCACGGGCTTTTCTAACCAAATAAGTTTGATACTGGAGCCAGTAAGTTTAGGACTGGGTTTTACGGTTTTACCTGCGCACGCCGTTAGCGCATTTAATAAACCTGCGCTTATTAAAACGCATCATTTAGCTAATCCAATCAGTGAAAATATTTATGTGTGTCATCATCGCAATAGACCAATGGCAAAGCGTATGAATACAGTAATTGAAGCAATAAAAGCGAACTAGGGCGCTTTTATTGCATTCGTAAAGCCCCTTTACACTTTAAACTGCGCACTTAGGCTTGTGCCTCAAAGTTGATATGATTAAGGGTTAGATATCAGTTTTTCTCTTGTTGATAAGTGATTGGTTAGTTATAAAGAATTACATTTAAAACTAATAAAATGTATAAAATGAGCTACTCAAATATTTATAGTGCCGTTTAATTAGTAAGGGTTTGTTCGGAAGAAGTCTATTTAAAACTTAGGCTTTTAGGCAGACAAAAAATAAGGGCGAAACCCTCTTTACAGCTAAAGCACTAAAGAGGGACATAAAAGTAAAAATGCGGTTTAGTTGATCTCTTCGAGCTTGTTTTCTAAATCCACTAAGTCAGTGGCAACAGTAGTTGGCTGAATTTCCCACGGATCAAAAATAGAGTCTTCTGAGCGTTTTATCCACGCACCGCGCATACCATGCGAAATAGCGCCAGTTATATCAAACGGATTACTCGAAATAAGCCACGTATTTGCACCCGTTGAATTGGTTTCGCGTAATAAATGGCTGTAAACACCAGGGTTTGGCTTAAATGTTTTCATGTCGTCGGCGCTTACAACGCCTTCAAAAAGCTCACTAATACCTGCGGTTTCGAGCAATTGATTTACCGCATCCGCAGCGCCATTAGAAAACGCAAACAATCGGTAGTTTTGTGTTTTAAGTTGCTCAAGCCCTTTTTTAACATCATCAAAGGCGGGTAAAATTTTATATTGCTCAAGTAATTGCTGTTTTTGGTCATCACTAAGCTGCGTTTTATGCGCTAAACACGCGTAATCGAGAGCTTGTTTTGTACATAACGAAAACGGTATATAGTTTTGCATTAATCCGCGCCTAAAGGAGTATTCCAACTGTTTTTCGCGCCATGTATTTGAAAAGTTTTGCGCGTTATCGCCAATCATATCTTCAAGTAAGGTCAGTACGCCATGGGTATTTATAAGCGTGCCGTATACGTCAAATGCGAGTGTGGTTGCCATGTTTACTCCCAATAAATTTAAATTACTTGTAGGTTAGTCGCTCTGAGCTTAACTTACTTTGAACGATTGCTCAAATTAATAAAGCTTATTTGCTTTAGGCGCTAAAGTGTTAATTATCATATTGGTAAAAAGGGTTTTAACTTATCATTAATTACTCTTACAGCTTTTTAAATAACTTTAGTTAGGGAAAGTGAAAGGAGTTTTGTTTCAGTCGTTAAAAGCGATAGCTGTATTATTCTAAATTCACAGTTAATTGTGAATTTATATATTCCGAGTCAAACACATCAATAATTCACAAAATACTGTGAATTATTAGTATTTCTAAGCATCTCATTAATAAATTCACAAAATATTGTGAATCTATCGCTTTTTAGCTATTACTTTACTATAGTTCACAAAATACTGTGAATTTATTGAGGTAGTAATGGAAGTTAAAATAAAGTCAGCACAGCAATTGGGGAAATTGGCAAGCATTGTCAGAAAAGGCCAAAAGCTTGATCAAAAAACGGCTGGGGACTTCTCCGGTATTAGTATTAATACAGTAAGTGATTTTGAAAATGGTACGGGTTCGTTATCAATTGGCCGCGCGTTCGACTTAATGGAAGCGTTAGGCTTAGAAGTGAAAATAGACGTGGTAGTACCTCAAAATGATGAGCGAGCTAAAAATAAATTAATAGCTCAAATCAACAATTTGGTAGCTTACCATGAATGATAGATCACTCTATGTTTATGCTGGCAAACAGCTTATCGGACAATTACAAGATAATAACGGGTTCTGGTCATTTAAATATGCTAAAGCTTGGCTTAATTCTGCTGATAAATTTCCAATTACTCCCAAAATTCCATTACAAGAACAAGTAATTCTAGACTCAGGTACTATTCGTCCTGTTCAGCAATTTTTTGATAATTTACTACCTGAAGAAAATGCTCGTATGTTGTTAGCAAAAGAAGTAACAGTGGATCATGAGGATTCTTTTGCTCTGCTTACTGCATCAGGGATTGAATCTGCTGGTGCTCTAACTTTATTGCCAGAGCATGTAGATTTTCCAAACCCAAGCACTATGCAACTTCCTTTTTCAGAGCTATCAAACCGTATAAAAAATTTACCTCGGGCACTTTTAAATAGTCGACAAAGTACCCGTATGTCAGTTGCTGGCGCACAACATAAAATGCTGGTAATTAAACTCGGATATGATTTATTTGAAGGAAATGAAGGCACTCCATCAACTCATATACTTAAACCCGATCATTGTGATCCAGACCAATACTGGCAAACTACCTGCAACGAATGGTTTATGATGAAGCTAGCCAGGCGTCTAGGAATAGATGTTCCTAACGTAGAGCTCATTTATGTACCAGAGCCAGTCTATTTAGTTGAGCGCTTTGATAGAATAGGAAGCTATCCGAATCAAGAACGAAAACATATTATAGATAGTTGCCAGTTATTAAGTTACAGCCGGCACGCTAAATACACAGCCTCAACAGTTGAAACATATCAAAAAATACTTGATAACGTACGCCCAAGAGCATTAACAGCAATAAAATTATACCAGTGGGTGATTTATAATTTATTAATAGGTAACGGAGATGCTCACTTAAAAAATATTAGCTTTTACTATGAAAATGGTTTTGCACAAATAACGCCTTTTTACGATTTATTGAGCACTATTATTTATGTATCAGATGGTATAAAGCCTCTAACGGAAGCACTATCGGTTCCAATTAATAATAAAAAACGTTTTTGCGATGTAACCAAAGCTGATGTCATCACTTTTGCAAAAGAGCTAAGTATTCCAAACTCTTTTGCAGTAAAGCAACTAAGTTATTTTGTAGGAAATATAGAGAGTGAATTTAGCAACTTATACCAAGAGATTGAAAATATGCCACCTTCAGATGTGCGTACAGCGGAATTAAGAATGTTAAGAGAAGTGCAATTCTTAGTGGTAAAAGAAATGGTTAATAAATTGAGTTAGCCCCCTTAAAAGGAAAATCAAAACTCTAGATAGTGCTCCTTGAAACTAAGTAAATACAGATCAACGCTGGGGCTTGACTTTGAAAAGGGTATTAATAGAATTGGCTTGATACAGCTTATAAATGAGCAACCTTGCATAAACATCATCGACTCCGTTACAAAGCGTATGAGTTTCAACCCAATAAACGATTAAATAACTCACACTGCGTAAAGCGTAGAAATACAATATAAGGCATAAAATGGAAATTATAATACGCCAAGCTGAACTAACTGATACCGCAGCGGTAAAAATGTTGTGGCAGTTTTACCAATATCACCAAAGTGTGTTTGATTTAGAAGATGTTGATTCCAATGGCCGCTTTGATATTGATGATGAGTATCTTGATTGCGTCGTTCGTGGCGAAGAGGATAGCATTGCTTACCTTATTGTCGTTTCAAATCAAATTGCAGGCTTTGCTACTGTTGAACCGACCGAGATTGCAGGCAAAGAAATGCCTGAATTGGCAGATATTTTTATTCTTCCCAAATATCGAAAACAGGGAGTTGCTAAGTGTGTAGTACAACGCTTAATGTTAACCGTGGGAAATCAATGGCATGTATCTGTATACCTAGAAGATAGTTTGGCGCTGACGTTTTGGAAAAATTTGTTTTTGAATTTAAATGTAGCGCGTGTTGATAAAATTGAGCCAGCTGAAACTGAAGGCTTTCACGAGTTTGTCATTACAAATTACTAATAAATGCTTCCATGCGGCATATTAAACATACGCTATATAGTTAGTGTATGTTTGATATCCGCTTTAATAATAATCTGTAATATACAACACCGAATGTAAACCCCCATTACACTTTGATTAAATAAACGACTAGGTGCTTGCACTGTACTAATTAAAATTAATAAAACTGATACGCATCGAGCGCTAAAATATCCATTTCGGTATCACTAAAAACCTTTTCAACCTGTGTGCCGCCTGCGCCCATTGCGGCAAATAATGGTAAAAAGTGCTCTTGGGTAGGGTGGTTAAATAATACATGGGGTGCTTGGTTTAAATAATCTAACAGAGCAGCTGTGTCTTGCGCTAAAAGCGTTTGTTCAACCCATTGGGTAAACGCTTTTACCATTTGAACGCGATTAGGTGTAGGTGGCTTTTTAAATATTTCGGGTAGGTTATGGCTAATCCCGCCGGAGCCAATAATTAATATATTTTGCTCGCGAAGTGGGGCAAGTAACTGCCCGAATTCGTACATGGCTTTTGCGCCTAAACGCGTATTTATAGACACCTGCACTATAGGAATATTAGCCTGTGGGTACATTAAGCGCAGAGGTATCCATACGCCATGATCCCAGCCTTGGGTTACATTAAGCTCGGCCTCTATGCCTTTTTCTTTAAAGCGCGCTGCAATAACGTTAGCAAGTGAAGGCTCGCCCGGTGCGGAGTATTTAATGTTATACATATGTGCAGGGAAATTATAAAAGTCGTGAATGGTTTTGGGCGCTTTCCCTGCAGTAATCACTATGTTGTTGCTTGTGTCATTGTTAGCAACATCAAAATGGGCCGAAAAAATAATAATAGCGCTCGGTGTTTTAAGCGTTTGACCAAGCGATGATAAAAAATTAGAGGTAGCCGATTGCTTAATTGCCATTATTGGTGAGCCATGTGAAATAAATAAAGCGGGCTGAGTCATGCTAATTCCTAATGATACCAATTCACAATAATACTTAATTATTTTTCAGGGCTAAACGTGTCGCTATCTGTGTTAAAAAATTCTCATTTACGACTGCATGGATGCAGAAGGTAGAGCAATGCAGGAGCAATTGCCGAGAACAACTAAATAGCAAATTTTTTGCCTAGCTATCAACACGTTTTTTCATCCTAAAAATAGATCACTTAATTAAGCGAATTGGTATTAATCTATTTTAATATAGCCATTTTATTGCTTTTTAATTTGGTGATAAATGTGCTATTTATTTATAAATTACAAACAACGTATTGTTAATTATGGACAAGCTAACCACCATGAAAACTTTTGTGAGCGTAGTGCAAGAGGGTTCATTTTCTAAAGCCGCCGATAAACTCGATATATCGCCGCAATTGGTGAGTAAATATGTATCAGCACTGGAAGAGGGGCTGTCTACCCGTTTATTGCACCGCACCACACGAAAAGTAAGCACCACAGAGGCGGGGGATCACTATTTTACTCGCTGCCTACAAGTACTTGGCGATATAGACGATATGGAAAATTCGCTTAACAACTTAAGCGAAAACGTATCGGGTGTGCTGAGTATTAGTGCGCCTATGTCGTTTGGGGTTAAGCATTTAGCACCACTGCTGGTTGAGTTTCAAAAGCAATATCCAAATTTAAAGTTAGATTTAAAACTCACTGACCAATTTATAGATATAGTTGAGCAAGGCATTGATATAGCGCTGCGTATTGGGGTGTTAAAAAACTCATCCCTTATTGCTAAAAAAATAGCGCCTATACGCTTAGCGGTATTTGCATCGCCTGCGTATTTAAAGCAGCACGGTACACCCACTACACTGCAAGAGCTTCAACAGCATAACTATTTACGCTACGCCAACGCTGAGCCGGCTAAAAGGCTTACAGGAGTCAATGAGCTTAAAAGCGAGTTTAAACTTGAAAGCAATTTAGTGGCTAACAACGGCGATTTATTGCTAAATACAGCCATTGCAGGTGGCGGCATTGCTATGCAACCTACCTTTATAGCTGGTGAGGCACTAGCCCAAGGTAAAGTTGTGCGTATTTTACAAAACCATGAGCCAGAGCCTATGGGGCTTTACATGGTATACGCAAACAGGCAGTTTTTGCCTAGTAAAGTGCGTGCATTTGTTGATTTTTCGAGTGGCTATTATGGCGATATACCTTATTGGGATTTAGGAGAATGACATGTCGATAACCAATCAATTAGCGTTATTTGTAGATGTAGTACAACAAGGCTCATTTGCTAAAGCTGCCGCATTAAACGATATGGATAACTCATCACTTTCTAAGCAAATTAAAAAGCTTGAAAGCAGCTTAGGTGTGCAATTACTTAACCGGTCTACGCGCTCGTTTTCGCTTACCTCAGCAGGGGATGAAATACTCCAACAAGCGCATATTCTTATAGATACCCTTAGTGATATTCACAATATTGCCGACTCGTACCAAGCCAAACCTAAAGGCATTTTACGCATTACCTCAGGCATGTTTTTTGGGCAACAGTATATTCAGCCTGTTATTAATATATTCATGCAAAAGTACCCAGAGGTAAAAATTACCCTAATGCTTGATGATAAGCGCAACGATATTATTAGCGACCATTACGATTTAGCATTTAGAATTGGCAAACTTGACGACTCAAACTTAATGGCAAAAAAAATATCTGACATGCATTTTGCACTGGTTGCCTCGCACGATTTTATAGCGCGCCATGGTATGCCAAATACACCAGAGGAGCTTTTAGCTTTGCCTGCAATAGTTTACGGCAATGGCGATGTAAGCCTAGATCAAGTTAAATTAAGCACACAACCTCATGGTGATGAATTCAAAACCCACAAAATGAAGGGCAATTATAAAGTAAGTGACGTACGCGCCATGCTTGATGCAACTAAAGCTGGTGTTGGGTATGTAATGCTTGATTTATTTAACCTAGAAAAACCCATAGACGAAATGGGGTTAGTGCCACTTTTAACCAACTATAAGCTTAGCGCATCGGGCACTGGTATTTATGCATTGTATCCGCACCGTAAACAAACGCCACTGGTAAGCGAATTTATAAAAACTGTACAAGAGTATATTGGCAGCCCTGCATTTTGGGTTAACCATATTCCTAATTACAACCAGTTATATAATTAATACCAATCCGCATTAATACTTAATCATTTTCAGGGGCTAAACGTGTCGCTATCTGCGTTAAAAAATTCTCATTTAGAACAACTAAATAGCGATTTTTTTGCCTTGCTATCAACACGTTTAGCCATCCTCAAAATAGATCACTTAATTATGCGGATTGGTATAACAGCCACAAAAAAGCCCCGTTAGGGGCCTGTATACTCAAAAAAACGTTATACGTAAGGTAGCTTAAAAACCTTCTAAAACCACTTTGCCTTTCGATGTTTGGGTTTCAAGGTGCTGATGCGCTTTGCGTAAATTGGCAGCGTTAATTTTACCTAAGTGCTCACCTACCGTGGTTTTAATTTGCCCTTGGTCAATCATCGTGGCTACGTTGTTTAAAATAACGTGCTGCTCTTGCATATCGTCGGTTTTAAATAACGAGCGAGTAAACATAAGCTCCCAATGTACCGACACACTTTTATTTTTAAATGGCACAATATTAAGTGTTTCAGGGTCATCAATAAGTGCAAATTGACCTTGTGGCTTCACTACTTTTTCAATTTCAGGTAAGTGTTGCTCTGTATTGTTTAAGCTTACTACGTAATCTACTTCGCTTAAGTTTTTAGCTGCAAACTCTTCACTTAATAGATTGCGGTGATTAACAATAGTATCGGCACCTAAATCTTCTAACCACGATATTGTTTCGGGGCGAGAGGCGCTGGCAATAATATTTAATTTAGTACGCTGCTTTAACAGCTGTACCATAATTGAACCCACACCACCGGCGGCTCCAATAACTAAAATGCTTTTAGAGTCATCATTTTTAGCTACGTTTAAACGGTCAAACAATAACTCCCACGCAGTAATGCTGGTAAGCGGCAATGCAGCGGCTTCGCCATACGAAAGCGAACTTGGCATATGGCCAACAATACGCTCGTCAACTAATTGAAACTGCGCGTTACTGCCTGAGCGAGTAATGTCACCGGCGTACCATACTTTTTCGCCTGGCTTAAATAACGAAACGTTTTCGCCAACTGATTTAACAACCCCAGTTGCATCCCAACCAATTACTTTATATTCGCCATCTGCCGCTGGCATTGCTTGACGAATTTTAAAATCAACCGGATTAACCGATACCGCTTTAACTTCAACTAAAATATCGTGGCCGTCTGCTGTTGGCGTTTCAAGTTCAATGTCTTGTAGTGATAGGTCGTTCTCGATTGGTAAACTTTTTTGATATCCAATTGCTTTCATGGGAGTTGCCTCTTTAGCTAGTTAATACTCTGTGTTGATGACGCTATTTTGGCTTTACCAACGCTATTAAAAAAGAGACAAAACACCCAATTATTATGGATGTAAAAATCCATAATAAAACTCATACATAAGCGTTATAAAATATTTCGAAGCTGCTTTCTAAGTGTTTTAAAAATAGCGAGATCGCTGTATTTTTGGTGCTGCAAAATATCAACATTAGCGTGCCACTGCATTTTTTCAAACTCTATGGGTAGCCTAACGAGCTCATTAGCCTGCAGTGCCTCATGCGCAACATGCTCTGGTAGTAGGCACCAGCCGTGCCCTTGTAATGTTAGCTGCAGTAATAAGTAGTAGTTGTCGGCAAAAAGTACGTCGGGGCTTACCTTTAGCTGAAAACTACTGGTTTGCGTATTACGCGAGCGAATTAACAGCTGTCTATATAAGCGTAAACTATCAATATTTTTTACAGCCTCTTTTGCCAATGGGTGCGATTTAGCCACATATAAATCAAAGTTAACGCTACCTATGCACTCATAATCTAAATTTGTGGGTAAATTCAGCTCACTAAAAATAATGCCTGTTAGTGGGGTTTCTTGTTTTAGTAAATCAATAATATCGAGACTTGAGGCGCTTAAAAATTCAAGCGTTACATTTGGGTACGCATTATTTAGCTCCTCAACAACGCTTGCCATAGCGCTAAATGGTATCCCTTCATCTAAGGCTATAGTTACCTCACTTGGGGTTGAGTCGTTTAATGCTAAAGCCGAATTTAAAAGCCGTTGATGCTGATTTAATAAAGCGTGTGCATGAGGGAGTAATTTATGCCCCGCTTGGGTTAATTGTGGATAGCGACCCGTGCGCTCAAATAAAGTAGCATTGCAGTCTATTTCAAGGTTAATTATATGTTGGCTTATTACCGACTGCGCTTTACCTAATTGCCTTGCTGCTGCCGAAAACGACCCCGAATCAACCGTTGCTACAAATGCATGTAATTGTTCAACACTAAACATATCGCTTTTACCGATACTAGTTAACTATTTAATATCTTAATAATGAATGAAAATACCCACATCGTCATTCTTTAAATAAGTTATTTATGAACACACTAGAACGTATTTTTCAGGCTGTTATGTTTGAAATAATAGCCTTAGCCATTGTAATACCAAGCACTGTACTATTTGCGGGGTTTGAAGCGGGTAAAATGAGTGTAGTAGGGATTGGTTTATCGTTATTTGCTATGTGTTGGAATTATATTTACAACATTATTTTTGATAAATTAGCAGGCCATAACCGCTTAGAGCGCACTTTAATAACGCGTATTACTCATGCATGTGGCTTTGAGCTAGGTATGGTAGTAATAACGCTTCCTGTAATTGCTTGGTATTTAAATGTAAGTTGGTTTACAGCCATTATGCTAGAGGCAAGCTTTTTAGTGTTTATACTCATATACACCTACGTTTTTAATGTACTGTACGACAAGTACCAGCCTTATAAAAAATGGTTTAATAACTCCTAATGTACTTGATAAGCCCAAGCTAACTCACATACACTTTATAAAACACATCAAAAATAAGTGCGAATGGATATACCCAACATTGGCTTTAACCACGAAAAGTCGGCAAATGCAGAGCTTGAAATATTGCCCCTGAGCGATTTGTATGGGGGTAAAACCCACGACCACGATCCGCAAATGGCGCATCGGGTTTCGTTTTATATGATTATTTGTATAGAGCAAGGCAACGGTAGTCACATGGTTGATTTTATTCAATATCCGTTTGATTCAGGCACACTTATTTTTTTACAGCCCGATCAAGTACACGCGTTCGACTTTGCAAAACAACCCACTGGTTATGTGGTTTTATTTACGCAAACATTTTTAGACCGTGTACACACCAATATGCGCTTACCTAATTACACGCCAACTCATTTAAGCCAACAACACTCGCCATTACTTAAGCTAAATAAACATAGCCAAGCGCGGGTAATAAATGCCATAAACGAAATGGAAATAGAAATTGCACACCCGCAATCAGACCCACTCATTGTTATGTATTTATTTAGCTCGCTGGCTTTAGGATTACATAGGCTACGCCCAGAGCTGCGCCACGACAATATCAACCCAGAGCAAAGCATTAAACTGGGTACTTTTTATAAGTTGCTACAGAGCCATTTTTTAACTATTCGCGATGCTAACTGGTATGCAAACAAACTGCATACAACCTACAAAACCCTTAATAGTATTTGTAAATTAAGTACCGGCCTTACAGCAAAGCAAATGATTGACGCGTTTACCTTAATAGAAATAAAACGCCGCCTAGTTATAAGTAATATAACAACCCAAAAGCTGGCCTACGACTTTAGCTTTGATGACGCTAGCAACTTTGTTAAGTACTTTAAAAAGCACACAGGGGTTACGCCAAGCCAATTTCAGACAGCTCATAGTAAGGCTATTTTATAATAATGGCTTAGGTTCGACTTTAACCATTTTAGCGCCCATTTACACTCTACTGTACATTTTAAATATTACATAAAATGCTCCTATACAAACACATTAGGGCATTACAATGAAACCACTATCACTATTTACTCGCAGTATTTTAGCCACAGCAATTATTAGCTTAAGTGCATGTGCAAGCATCGAACAAAATACCACAAAACAAGCACCGCTAAGCATTACAGATAAGGCCGTTGCGGTTATTTCAAGCATAGAAACAGGCGATACAAAAGCGATTAGCTACATAAACCCAAACCAATATACACAACATAACTTAGACGTTAAAGATGGCCTGGCTGGTTTTGCACAAGCAATTCAACAATTGCCAAAAGGCAGTGCAAAAGCGCAAGTAAAACGCGCCTTTGAAGATGGTAACTATGCAGTAACCCATACTGAATATAATTTTTTTGGCCCAAAAGTAGGCTTTGATATTTTTAAGTTTGAGAACGGTAAAATTATAGAACATTGGGACAACCTACAAGCTATAGCCCCTGCCAACCCAAGTGGTCGTACTCAGCTAGATGGTGCAACAACCATAACCGACTTAAATAAAACAGCCGCTAATAAAGCGCTGGTTAAACGCTTTGTAAATACCATTTTGATCAACGGTGACATGGCAAAGATAAACAACTTTATTAGCAGTGAAAAAGGCGCGTATATTCAGCATAACCCAGCAATAGCTGACGATTTAAGCGGCTTAGGTAAGGCGCTGGGTGAGTTAGCTAAATTAAACATGCCAATGGTAGTGAGCAAAAACCATATTATTTTAGGCCAAGGCAACTTTGTACTGGCAGTAAACGAAGGTACATTTATGAATAAACACGTATCGTTTTATGACTTATTTCGTGTTGAAAATGGCAAAATTGTAGAACATTGGGACACCATTCAAACTATTCCTGCTAAGTCACAATGGCAAAACAATAATGGTAAATTTGGCTTTTAAACTTACTTAACCCGAGCTCTGGTTAAGAGATTTACTAACATTTTGAATTAGTTGGATATTTAAATTTATTCTCTCTAGCCAGAGATTTTTAGTGAAAACAAGGCGAATTTACGCGTCAATAGCTGGCCTATTGCAAGTAAATTCAACGCAGTTAGCGCTGAAAATAGCTGCTCGAGATAGATTTATTATCCAGAGTTCAGGTTACTTAAGCTTTGGCACTATTTAATTTGTAAATAGTGCCAATGAACATTTATTTTTTGCCTTTTAGCTGGTTAACCTTAATGCTAAGCCAAAGGTTCGTACACTAAACCGCCTAACTGTAACGGGGGTTTACAGTTAGGTTATATTAAGCTCGGTTAATTTATTCCATACGCTTTCGCCACCGGGGTGCAAAGCCGCATGATACCTATACGCATAGTAAGTTATTGGCACGCAGTGGTGCTCACTCCCTACAACTACAAGGGTATTATTTTTAAGCTCATTAGATATAACGTAGTCGGGCAGCCAGGCAATACCATTACCCGCAACTGCGTGTACTTTTAAAAGCTCCGTCATGGATGAAACAAACACTTTATTAAGCTTAGCGCCCGATATAATTGGCTCTAATTGCCGGCCCATGTAGGAGTCGAGACTGTAGGCTAAATGCGGTATAGGCGCTGCGCTTTCTAGGTTATATAAGGCTTTGCCTTGCTCGTCACAGGCGCTAACAGGTAATAACTTAGCATTCCCTATTTTTTGATGACTAAACGGCGGCAGTTTAAGGCGTTCGTTATCAAAGGCGATAAGTAAGTCGCACTCACCTTGCTCTAGCGCTTCAGTGGCTTTATCTACGTCTATTGCTTCAAGGTTAAGTACTATATCGCGCTCATCTTGCGTTTGAAAATTAGCGAGTTTTAAGGTTAAAAAACTCGCTAAAGAATGTGCAGCCGCAACCTTTACAGAATAATTTTGCTGCACCGATAACTCCTCAAGCATGCTAACCGAGGTATTCATTTGGTTTATTAAATTACGCGCTGTTATATGAAATATTTTACCGCTTGGGGTAAGGGTAATAGGTAGGTTTTCTCGGTCAATTAACGCTGCGCCAAGCGCATCTTCAAGGGCTTTTATACGCCGACTAAAGGCTGGTTGCGTAATATGCCTAAGCTTTGCCGCTTGCGAAAAGCTCTTTGTATGCGAGAGCGTTAAAAAATCTTCTAACCATTTACTTTCAATATTCATAGCAACCACCTAGTTATGCAAGTTATGCATGGGCTGTAAAATAATAGCATTATTCAAACTAAATAAAACACTATAAATTAAACCTATAAATTCAATAACCGGAATGCAATCATGCTCAGAACTCTTGGTGTATTAGGCGGAATGGGGCCTTTGGCTACCGCCTCATTTATGAATCAAGTAATAGCGTTATCACCTGCTAAAAATGATCAAGAGCACATACCTATGTTTATAAGGAATATCCCGCAAATTCCTGACCGAACAAAATTTTTAATGGGCCTTGAAGACGAAAACCCATTTTTTGAGCTTAAAAAAGGCTTTAAAGAACTATCAAGCTTAGGGGTAAGTTGTATTGTTATTCCGTGTAATACCGCGCATTACTGGTACGACGCACTAACTCAAAATGCCGATGTACACACTATTAGCATTGTAAAAAGTGTTATTAAACAGGTTAAAGCTACTAATAAGCAAAAGGTGGGTATTCTAGCTACTACAGCCACACTAAATATGGGCATTTATCAAAACGCATTTGAGCAGCACAATATTGATTTTATTGAGCCAAACACACAGCAGCAAATTGCTATTATGGATGGTATAACCGCTGTAAAAGCAGGGGATTTAAATACAGGGCGCAGCTTATTAAGCAAAGCTTACGATTTAATGCTTGCCCAAGGGGCAGATTGCGTGCTGTTTGGCTGCACCGAAATACCGCTAGTATTAAATGAACAAGCTAAGCAGTCGCCCGATATCTGCTTAGATACCATCACTATTTTAGCGCAAGAGTGCGTTAACTGGGCGTATGCAAACGCCCATCAATCAACGCTTTCAAGCGTAGCATAGATAAAGCTAATTAAGCTCTTTAGCAAAGCGTTTACGATAGCGCTTTGTAAGCTTTGCAGCGCGTATTTGGTCGCTTATTATAGTAAAAATAGCTGAGGCATTTGCCTTAACGTGCTTGCCTTGGCCAAGGCGGCGAAGCTGCCTTTTTACCAGTGCCATAGTGGCAAGCCCTGCAAGTGTTTTGTCTTTAAAAGTAACACTTGGCATTATCAGCGGCTGCGCTGAATTACTTTGCCACGCATTAACCAAATTTGGCTGATATGCCAGTGCTGTTGCCATACCAACGATTGCAACGCCTGATTTAATAACTTTATTTGCCACATCTAGTCGGCTAATACCGCCGGTGGTCATAATGGGTATGTTTGACTGCTCGCTAATTGCTTTAGCAAACTCTAAAAAGTACGCCTCACGTGCAAGTGTTCGCTCATCCCCTGTTTGGCCTTGCATAGCAGGTGCTTCGTAGCTGCCACCCGAAAGCTCCACAAAATCAACCTTTAATACGCTTAGCATATCAACAACCGCTTGCGCGTCACTTGGTTCAAAACCGCCACGCTGAAAATCAGCAGAGTTTAACTTAACTGATACCGAAAAACTCTCGCTACAATGTGCTTTAACGCTTTTGGTAATTTCGAGTAATAAGCGGGCACGGTTTTCAAGGCTTCCGCCCCATTCATCATTACGTTTATTAGTCAGAGGAGATAAAAACTGTGCGAGTAAATAACCATGTGCAGCATGTATTTGTACGCCATTAAACCCTGCTTTTTCAGCTTGTTGTGCCGTTTGAGTAAATCGGGCGATAACATCATTTATCTCGCTTTTATCCATCGCCTTTGGCTGTGCAAATAAGTGCGAGTGCTTGCCCATATTAAGCCCAATATCAGAGGCGCTAAGCGCTTTACCGCCCATTTTTTTAAATACTTGGCGGCCGGGGTGATTAATTTGCATGACAATTTTACAGTCGTTTTGCTGTGCTAAACGTGCTAGTTCTGTAAAAGGCGTTATATCTGTTTGTTGTTCAAGTGCTAGGCCCCCTGGGCCTGTCATTGCAAGGTGGTCGACCATCACATTGCCGGAAATAATTAACCCGCAACCGCCTTTTGCCCATTCGCTATATACATTTTTAAGCACCTGCGATGGGGTTAAGTCGGCCTCTGCGAGATTTTCTTCCATTGCGGCTTTTACTACTCGGTTTTTAAGCGTTAAACCACTTGGTAGGGTAAAAGGGGTTAATACAGGGTGTTGTTTATTTTTAGACATTAGGTAAACCATAAATTGACATTACAGGCACTATAACCTTAAAGTCAGCTTTAAGGTCAACTGTCATTTTAGGCAAAAAAACAGCAATGAAAATAGGTGAACTAGCTAAACAAAGTGGGACGGCAGCCAGCACTATAAGGTATTACGAAAGCATAGGTTTACTGCCAGCGGGCGTACGCAACAGTAATGGCTATCGCCAATACACAACAAGCAGTGTTGAGCAGCTTAAAATGATTAAGTTTGCACAAAGCTTAGGGTTTTCGCTTGAAGAAATACCCACACTACGTAAACCAAATAAAGAGCTTGATCACACTGCTATTATTGAGCGTCTCACTCAAAAACAACATGAGGCCAACGCACTGATAGAACAGCTACAGCTTAAATCAGAGCGTATTGGTAGTTTAATTACCCTGCTTACTGCAAGCTGGTCTAACGGAGAGTGTATTGGCAATGAAAAAATAAATGAATTGTTGAATGAGTTGGATTATTAAAGCCGTAAGCTAGTACACAAGAGCTTTAGTTGTATTATTTTAGCGGCGCTTTACCATGAAAATTAATATAAAGCGTTTGTAAACTTTCCGGAACCAAGGGCCACCCAAGCGCAATAGTGTGGGGGCTAGCGCCCCAAAATAATGTTTCTACGTAATATACGTCTATGTGTTCAATTACTTTTGCCTCAGCGTTTATTAGTTTTTTAGCCATGTAATTTAAATAACGCAGGGCTTGCTCCACATTACCAAGAGCAAAAGCGTGTGTTGTGGCTTTAGAAAATGCCTCCATTCTAAACGAGGTTTCATCTTCATCATAGATGCTCATTAACGCTTTAACTTCAGGAAATTGAGTAATGATTTCATCTAACAAATTAAAAATCGTTTTCATACTTTTTACCGTGAGCTCAATTAATTGCAACCTAAGCAAAGAGAACCATAAACCTTTTGCTTGTAAAAAGTAGAGCTAATCCAGCTCTAACTGGGCTTTTTCTACGCTGTCGTTTGGTAACTCTTTTTGAACAGATACACCTAGCTCTTTAAATTCTGACGCTTGTTTAATTAAGTTACCTTTACCACGGTAAAGCTGTGAAAAAGCTTTATCGTAACTTTCTTTTGCGCGGTCGAGTTGTTTTCCAACACCTTCCATACTTGTTAAAAAGCCATTGAGCTTGTTGTAAAAGCGCTCGGCACGATTTGCCAGCTCTTTAGAGTATTTAGTTTGCTCTTCAAAGCGCCACAGCTGTTTAACAATATTTAAGCTGGTAAGTAGGGTGGTTGGTGTGGCAACTAGAATATTTTTTTCGATGGCTTGTTGGTAAATATCACTTTGGTATTTAAGCGCCTCTACAAATGCAGATTCTATAGGCACAAACATAATAACCACTTCAGGCGAATTTATACCTGGGAGACGATCGTACGATTTACTGGCAAGCTCGTTAATACGCGCGGTAACAGCATTTACATGCTCTTTAATTGATTGGCTAGCCTCTAGCTCGTTTTCGGCATTAACGTAGCGGGTATAAGCATTTAGCGACGTTTTAGCATCAATCACTAAGTGGCGGCCCTGAGGTAAATACACCACTACATCTGGGCGCAGTCGGCCGTCTTCGGTATTAAACGATACTTCGCGTTTGTAATCAGTACCTGCGCGCAGGCCTGCGCTGTCGAGTACGTTTTCGAGCATCAGTTCGCCCCAATTACCTTGCATCTTTTTTTGCCCTTGTAAGGCATTACTAAGTTTATCGGCTTGCTCGGTAATAGCTTGGCTCTTAGCTTGCAAGTGCAGTAGCTCAGCTTTAAGGGCTGCACGTTGTTTTAAATCTTCAACATGAATCAATTCCATTTTATCTCTAAAGCCTTTTAATTCCCCTTGAACTGGCTTTAATAGTTGCTCAATGCTTTCTTGGTTTAGCGTTTTAAAGCTTTGCGATTTTTCTTCTAAAATTTTATTCGCTAGGTTTTCAAACTCTTTTTTAAGCACATTTTTGCTTTGCTCTATTTGTGCAAGCTGCTCGGTAAAGTTTTGCTGCTTTTGCTCAAGCGTAGTGCGCATATTATTAAGCTCAATATCGCGCTGATTATATTGCTCTCGCAAGGCACTAAGTTCGCCTTCAGCTTTACGCCAAAAATGATTGTACTGAACACTTTGTTTTTCTTGCTCGCTAAAGCGAGTTTTAAAATGCTGCGCTTCGTCGCGCTGCTCTTGATGGGATTGCTCGAGCAGCTCGTGCTCATCAGATAAGGCCGTGTATTGCAGCTGTTTATTGTCGTACTGGTTTTGTAATAACGATAACTGTTGCTGCTGCTCGCTAATTTGTTGTTTTAACTTATTACGAGAAGGGAGCGACACTAGGCCATATAGTACTAGCCCTGTTGCGAGCCCTGCGCTGGCACTTAACCAATCTATATGCGTTAATAGCTGAGTAAACATAAAATAAACTTATAAAATTTAGAGACATGCCATCATAACGAATTAGTATCGTGTGGGGTAGAGGAGAAATACACGCATAAAAAAAGCCAGCTTAAAAGGGCTGGCTCAATCATTACTAAATTTAGTAATTAAACGGGGTAAATCAACATGAAGCTTGTGATAACTGCAATTAAACAACAAGCATAATAGTAGACGCCGCACATTAAATTTAGTTCACATAAAAATATAAATAATTTAAAAATTAAAATGTGGGCATAAAAAAAGCCAGCTTAAAAGGAGCTGGCTCAATCATTACTAAATTTAGTAACCAATCAGGGAAATCAACATGAAGCTTGTGATAACTGCAATTATTCAACAAGCATAATAGTAGACGCCCTCGTATTAAATTAGTTCAACTGTTTGTTTAAAAATTTAACTTTTTATAAGTGATAGCATTTGCTGCTCGTCAAATGATGTGAAGCTCATTGATTTATCGGTAAATAATGCATCAACAAGCGCTTGCTTATCTTGCTGCATTTTAAATACCTTTTGCTCAATTGAGTTGCTCATAATTAACTTATAAACAAAGACTGGATTTGTTTGGCCAATGCGATAAGCACGATCGGTGGCTTGTTTTTCTACAGCTGGGTTCCACCACGGATCAAAATGAATAACCGTATCGGCTTGCGTTAAGTTAAGCCCAGTACCGCCTGCTTTTAAACTGATTAAAAACACCGAGGTTTTGCCACTGGTAAACTCGTTAATAACTTTGTCGCGATGACGCGTTTGCCCAGTTAGCATACTAAAATTAATATTTATGTCGTTTAAACGCTCTGCAATTAAATCGAGCGCAGAGGTAAATTGACTAAAAATAATCACTTTACGACCAAGGCTTAGCATTAACGGCAAATGCGTAGTTAGCCATTCTAATTTTGCTGAACCTGCTTGTGTTTCTGGCTCAATTAATTTTGGATGACAACAAATTTGCCTTAGTTTTAGTAGCGCCTCTAAAAATGCGAGCTTACTTTTTTGTGCGCCTTGCTCAGCAAATAAGTCGATGAGCTTTTCTTCTAGGGCGCGTGTAATACCTTGGTACATATCTTTTTGCTTAGGTTCAAACTCAAACTCTTTTAACAGCTCTGTTTTTTGTGGCAACTCTTGCGCTACCTGCGCTTTTGTACGGCGTAATATAAACGGCATAATAAGCGCTTTTAGTTGCTCAGCTCGCTCTGAATCGGCTTCGCGTTCAATAGGAGTTTGAAAGTGCTGTTTAAAGTGAGCTTGCGAGCCAAGTAATGAAGGCATGGCAAAGTCGAGTAACGACTTAAGCTCAAACAAATTATTTTCGATAGGCGTACCGCTTAAACATAACTTAAAGTCGGCATTTAAACGCTTAACTAAGCGCGAGACTTGTGCAGTATCGTTTTTTATATATTGCGCTTCATCTAAAATAATATTTTCAAAATAAAGTGGCGAGTAATAAGCAATATCACGCTTTAATAATGGGTAAGTAGTTAAAATACATTGCGCTTGCGCTAAATGTTGTAAAGGCTCATTACGTTGCGAGCCAAAAATAGTGGTTACCTTAAGGCTTTTAGCAAATTTGGTTATTTCGTTTTGCCAATTACTGACCAAACTTGTAGGGCACACGATAAGAGTAGGCCCCGCTTGCGGGCGATTAAAACTGCTGGCTAAAAAGGCAATAACTTGTAGCGTTTTGCCAAGCCCCATGTCATCAGCAAGTATGCCACCTAATTGGTGGCGCTTTAAAAAGCTAAGCCAATCAACGCCTTGTTGCTGGTATTCACGTAGTGTTACCGACTCATTTAAACCGTGTAAGGGCACCACTGGCATTGCCTGCTCGGTGTTGTTTAACTCATCAAGATAACGCTCCAATGAGTCATCATGAAGGTCTATAGTAACTGCGGTATGCTTTACCAGCTCAGGTAAATAAGAAAGCGGGATATTAAATTCATCGCGTGTTTTTACAAATTCAAAGCGTTGCTTAAATTCGGTCAGTAAATTAATGGCGGCTTTACTAATAACACCAAATTGACGCCCAACAGGGTAGTAATAAAACAGCTCACTTTGGCGGTTTAACGATTGATACGTGGCGTCATCGGTATTAAAAAGTACAGCAGCTTTGGCATCGCTTAATTGCACTTTACAATGCATTTGGTGCCCTGCAGCACGGTTTACATCGAGTGTAACGTGCCCTTTGGGATCGGCTACATTTACTTTAGTTTGAGTTACCTGCCAGCCACGCTTTTTAAAGCCAGGGAATACTTCGTAAACAAGCCAATGTAAATGTATAGGTGATTGTTTATTAAATATAAACTCACTTTGTAAACCCCCTTTACAAAAATCAAAACCTAAATTTACTAACTCATTTGTTACTGTGTTTTCAAATGCACTGTTTATTAAACTCGCAGGTGCTGTTCCCGCTAAATAATTTTTATTTTTATATTTAAATAATAGCGAAACTTTAAGCCCTTGCTCATTCATAGTGGCTTTTAAAACAGCATTACCAAGTTGCTTAACGTTAACTTGTTCGTTATTCGGATGCGGAATAACACCGGCCCCAAAATTGTCGGCAAGTTGTGTATAAATGCGATCAAAATTAGCATCGTGCAGTGCAGGAATAGATTGCAAATGTGCTATTTCGTCAGCGCTAAGCTGTGTTCTGATCCGGCCTACTTTAAAATGATCGAGATCTAAATAAGCAGGCGGCGTGGTTTTTATTAGAGCCCAATTTTTACTGTGTTCAAGCTCAGTAATTAATTGCGATAACTCGTTTTGTTGCTGCCAATTAAAGTTAAGGGATTGCCCAGTTTGGGCTTTAATAGCCACTCGAGAGCGTTGTAAAAATAGTCGGTCGGTGGCAATTAATTGTTGTAAAGCGCTAAAACCCCATTGACCTTTTAGCTCTAAATTACCCACAGCATTTTGTGAGCGAATCCAACTAAACAGCCTAAAGTCACTTTCGAGCAAATCATTTGGCGTTACAAAGCTATTTAATTGTTGCTCAGTTAAATTGCGCCCAAGCGTGTAATTATTATTTTTGTCGTAATTGGCAATTTTTGGCGTTAAAAATACTTTATTGTTTTCAATATCTAATACAAATAAAAGAACTTGCGAAGGGGCTTTAGCATCGACACTTTTAAGTGCTGTCAGCTCACTAAACCAATCGTTAATAAAGTAATCTTCACCGTATTCACCTGAATGCTCTATTTTAAGTTTAAATAATACAGCGGCTAAGTGCCTACATTTGATTTTAGCATTACAGGTACAATGCGAATCAACAGAGTAACCAGTAGGTACTTTACTGATCTCAATTCGTTGGTTAAATGCTGATCCGGTGTCGCCTTGTACCGTTGAATCAATAACAGCAAAGTCACTGCTATGTTCTAACCAACTAATTTGGCCATTTTTATAATACTCTTTGCCTTTCTCGAGTACGTTAGGCCTAAACAGCTTTTTTATAAAGCGCTCAGATAGAGGGAACAAGGTTGCCTGCTCATTTTTTATTTCTTCAAAAATAGCCAGTAAATCATTTTTTGATAAGTTAGCAGACATGTCACTCTAAGCATTAAATTTTTAAAATAATTCTGCCAGTATATTCTTTAACTGCGCACAGCAAAAGCAATATTAACGTTATATAAACTGGTTGGAGCTGATAGGTTAGTAAAAAATCGGTTTATACGTGCTTTATAGCATTTTAACTGCCAAAAAATAACAGGTAAACAGCAAACACACATATTACAAACAACTTATTAACAACGCAGGGGCTTTACAGATCAATTTTTTACTAACAAAAACAGATCGCGCATTAAATAGTCTTAAAAACTAAACTCAGTTGGTAAAAATGTGATCTTTAGAGCAAAAATGAGGGATTTATTGGTTTTAAATAGAAAAAAAGATCAGGATTTTACTAAGTAAAAAGCCCATTAGATCAGAATTTAACTAACCTAACAGGCTTTTAAGATCACTATTTTACTAAGTAATACTGGGCTAATTAAACGCGCTTAATAGCTTAGTAAGTTGTTCTAAGCGTTTGTCCGTCAACACTTTATTATCTATTTTGATAGATACGTCACCACTTTTTAAATTGCGTTGTACGTTTATAAAGTTGTTTTCAAATACAGCTTCACGTTTAGCCACCGTGCTAGGCTCGGTAGTTAACCGTTTAGTAATTGCCATTGCACGCTTGTCATCGCTTGTAATGGCGTTAATCTCATTGTCTGTATGTAATTCGCTGACAAGGGCGTTAAACGCATTCTCGTCGCGCTCCTTTGCACTAACAAGCTTTTTAGCGACTTCTCTGCCTACGTGATTAGCCGTTGGGTAGAGTGAGATTACATCTGCCGGTATTTGCTCGTACGCTTTAATGGCATCTGCAATTGCGGTGTGCGATACACCTTCAATAGCGGCAATTTCGCGATAAGAGCCTTTTTTACCTTGCTCAATAAGATCGTTTTTAGTTTGTTGGTAAGCTTGGCCTAGTTCCCAAAGGCTCGGGGCTATGTACTGATCTGACGATACAGCCAAAATTTTAGCGTCTTGATCAGTAAAATCAGGTGAGCTTAAAACTAAATAATCGGCATTACCTAAAATACATGCCTTGCGACGACGCGAACCAGCAAGTACTAAGTTAGTATTTCCCTGATCCCAAAGTAAAGCAGGGTGTTGATTGCGTCCATCTTCACTGATTGCGGGTAAAATATCAGAAACCGACTTTTCGTTTAATAGCGCTTGTACACGACGATTTTTACCGTAAACCGTGGTGCTAGATTCAATATCTGCATGAGCAATAACTTTACACACTAAGGTTATTTCGCGTGTAGGGTCGCTTGGCGCAGGCATTCTTATTACATCACCAGCGCTTGCTTGCTCAAGTAATGCATCGAGGCTGCTATTACCTACGGCAGTTGCAAATGGATCTAAGCGGGTGTCGTTTTTACGTTTTGTAGCCATTTTTATGTAACATCCTTACTTAGTGTTGTTAAGTGATGATTGGGTTGACTCCCAATTAGAACGAATAAGCATTTCTAGTTCGTCCACAACATCTTTAATATTTTCTTGCGCGCGTAATAAAGACTCGCGACTTGCTAAACTATCCGATGCTTTTTGATCAAATATGGTATTAAAAGACGATGAACTAGCCGTAATGGCCGAGCTGTGATTAATTGGGTAACTCATAACCTGGCGGCCAAACGCACTACGTACATCTTTAACAATATCTCGCTGTGAATGATTACCCTTAACGTAATTAGTCACTAAAAACTGCATAAAGTCCCAACCTTCATGACCAAGTGCCGCAACAGTGTGGTAAATCTCACCTAAACGCTTTAAATATTTATTGTTAGCATCAAAATCTACAGCTTCTGGATGAACCGGTATAAGCATTGCTGTAGAAGCCATTAAAGCATTATAAAACATAAAGTTAAGTGTAGGAGCTGTGTCGATTAAAATAATATCAAATTCGTCTTTAACCGGCTCAATAACCTTTTCTAAAAGCTTATGATAATGACGTGTTTGCTCATAATTGGAGGTATCTTTTAAAAGTGTAGCGGTCTCGTGCTCAAAGTAAAAATCATCCATACCTGAGGGTAAAACACGAATATTTGGAATATGCGTAGTTACAAAAGCACTAGAAACAAACTCCGGCCAAGTTTCGCCTTCGTCTAAATCAATACAATCACGCATTAAGTCGCCTACCGTAACAGGGTCATGGTCGTTTGAAGGGAAAAAGCTAGAAGATGAACCTTGAGGATCTAAATCAATAATACCAATACGATAACGTTTGATATTCGTCGTCGCCAACGCAGCAGCGATATTAACCATACTGGTTGTTTTACCGCACCCACCTTTAAGTGAGTTAATAACAATAACTTGGAGTTTATCGTTAGCAGTGCGGTGATCAGGCTGAATATCCATGATATCGGCCATAGCAAAAATATTAACTAACGTGTAAGCATAGTGCCCATTTGCACCACGCTTAATGTTTAAATCATCAAAGTCACCATTGTCATGGCGGCGTTTAAGGGTGCGATTATTACACCCTAATAAATCTGCTGCCGCTTTTTGGGTGTAAGTTCTTAATTCTTTTTCTTCTGATTTAAGATGAGCGCGGTAATGTTGTATGCGTCCTTTTAAAGATTTTTCAGCAACTTCGGCTGTTGCTTTTAAAAGCCGGTAAGTACTTAGCGCGTTATTATTGATAGACATACTTTCTTCCTCAAAGTTAGGCAGTTAGTATAATGTCCATTCAAATACCTGTAAACAACTATTTAAGGCGACATGCATTTTAATAACAAGACATTTAAAAATATTTTTACACCTTTAAGATTGCTTAGTATAAATAAAGAAGTTTAAAGGTGGTTAAATATATAAGGTAATAAAGGTTAAAGGTGTATAATAGCTATATAACTATATGATATTTATAAATAATGTAAAAAAAAGCAGATCACCTTTATACTTGGTTAAGATCAGATCTTTATCTACACGCAGATCAGCTTTTTACTAAGCCTTATTTAAAAATTAGAGTTATGCACAGCTTACTCAAAAAGTTATATACAAAATGACTCTGCGAGATCAGTTTTTTACTAAGTAAATTATAAAGTTATACACTTTACCTTGCTAAGAACAGGGCGTTTAATTGGTATAGATCTGATCTGTAGTAAGTACAGATCAGATCTATGCTAACTCGAACTGCTGTTATCCACAGCAGGTATTTATTTTACTAACGTTTGTCGTGTAAAAAGTTTAAAAATAGCGCTTTTGATGGACAAAAAATAAGTTGAGTTAGTAAAAATTTAGCTTGAGAAGCTTACCTTAGTAAAATAGTGATCTGAAATTAAGCTTATCACTCCTTACTTAGTATAATAATGATCCGATACGTTTATTTATACTCAGATCAGTTTTATACTAACTTAAACATTTAACTTTTGTTGCTTAATGTGTTGTTATTAGCTGTCGCAATAAAAAATGGAAATCAGAACAATGAGCCGAAAGGTCAACATCTCGGTAGATAACTTGCCCGATACACTTAGGGGCCAAATACACGGGGTGGAAAGTGCAATAGATAACGAAAGTTTAGCACTATTTACAGATAACAAAGATGTGCGAATTTCTATCGAAAATGCCGCTCATGGGTTACGTGCTTATTCGAACACGTTTAACCACTATGATTTATGGGGGCGTTTTGTACGTTCTGGGCATAAAAAATTGCCATTGGAAGAAGCTCCTAAAAAAACAATTATTACGCGTAAAATATCCGAAAAAGTAGATGGTATTTTATATGATGGCGAAATAAAAATTACACCGGCCGTTGTAAGCACGCGTAAAGATGGCGAAGACGTAGAATATTTAGTGTGGCCATCTGATAGAGAAGAAAAAGTTGAGCGCGCATTAATTCGCCTTGCATCAAAAGGCAAAATTGTAAAAATCAATTTTAAGTCCGGTATTCAATATGCCGTGGTTTTTTCGATGAACGAATTAGCCCAAGAACTTAAAGCGGTTGGCCAGTCAATGCCATACCCGCAAATTAAAGAATCACTTGAAGCACTTCAAGGTTCTAAACTTTCATTTAAATACTCGGCTACTGATACTAAAAATACTGATATTGATGACTCTTTTTATGAGTCAAACATGAACTTTTTATCGTCACTTCACTTTAGTGGTAAAAAAGGTCAAGGCGGCAATGTTAAATGTGTTGCATGTTTAAATGCATTTGTTCATAACATGATTGATAACCTTGAATACAAAGGGTATTACTTTAATAGCGCACAAGAGCTAAAACGTGGTTTATCGCGTTGGATGATGCTACGTTTATACCACCTTTGGCGTTATGCCGCGCCTGGGAAAACGTATCATTTTAGATTGTTATCTATTATGGAAAAATACGGTTCTATTTATTCAACCGACGATATCACAGAAAATAAACTAAAAGCATTACGCCGTGATATGACCACAACAATGAAAGACTTGATTGAAAAAGGGGCTATTTCAGAGTACAGCATTACTAATGTAAAAGATGATAAAACCGGAAATATTATTGATTACACCTATGAAATGCATCCTTCTGATCAGTTTTGTGATGAGATACTCACGCTCAACAAGCACAATAAGCGTATTGAGATTCAAGGTGGTAAACGAATTGTCGAAAACGCAGTTTTAATTGATGAAGATAAAATAGAAGAAATAGTCGAAAAATAGTAGCAGTTAAAATACTAATACTTACCAAAAAGGCCACATATTGTGGCCTTTTTAACATAATCATTTATCAACTTGTTCTAAATAAAGTCTATCCACTAAAAAGTCATACTCTTTTTTTCGCGGGTGAGACTCTGGTTTTTGATAATCAGGCAAAGTACCTAACTTAACATCGGGCTGTGGGTTAATTAAAATAAACGGCAATGCTGCACTTACGTGATACCTATTTTCTGCAGTATACCTAACATTAACTTGGGGGCTGACTCGGGTAGGGCGGCGAATTCTTAACTTTTCTTTTTCACCCAAACTAGCTACCCGTAACTGTTCTTGTGCAACAAGGGACTGCCATTTTTGTTGGTCGATCATTCTTGGGTTTCTATAACCTGCAGATTTATCCAGCATTTCGAGTGCCATTTTTTTAGTTAGAGTTTTAGTTGCATGCTTATGCATCCATGTAAATCGCACTGAAAAAGGAGACTCGCTTTGAAAATGAATTTTTCGATAGGCTGCAAGGGTGATTAAATTTGGCACCGCGTTATGAACAGCTTCAAATCGAGCATCGTTATTATCTATGGCCAAAACACATTCCTTAAAAGCAGCCTTCGCTTTATTTACTTGTTGTATTCGGCTAGTTAACCCTGCAACATCTGCATTTTTTAGAACCAAAAGCCCAGGGTGGCGCTTTAGTACTCTACTACTTAAACTTTCTTTTTTATAAATATCAGTAAAAGAGTTTAAAATTGACCTATGAGCAATTTCACCGGTTATTTTTTTCACAGGAATAGATTCGGGTATAATATTCTCGTCAACACTAGTTATATCAGGCAGCTGATAATATTCAGCTTTTGAATATTCACAGTCGCGTAATTCATAAATCAATAACGACGTTAATTCATTCATTAAATCAAATTGACTTCTTATTTGTACTTTAGAAACCATAACCACCTTAAGAACACATCTTACTCACATAAACACTTAGTTTAACCTTTTGCTTTGTAGATTTAAATTTAATTTTTTCATTAATGCCAAGTTATACTTAAAATTAATATAAGTATGATGTGTTCTTAATATTCCCTTGTATTGGTAATTTCTCATGCTTAAGTATCTGCATTAAACATAAGAATAGTGAGGCCAGGCGTGATCAATATACTTTTGCGTATTTAAATATACAGGTAGTTTATTGTGTCAAAAGTGCTCACTAGGATAACGCATGCGTTTATGTATTATCGAAATGTGTAAAATATATATTGAGTTTAAGGGAACGTAATTTTTTTGGGTTGTGCCACTTTAGATAGTGTATTCACTTATTGTATGGTACTGATAGACAATAATCGGTAATTAAAACGCTAAGCTCGTTTAACGAAAATGCAGCACTGTGAAAATGAACTCTTATAGTTAATATTAGCCATTTATGAAGGCTGTTTTTTTAGTAGCTTTAATTGGAATGTTGGCATTGTCTAACAACCTGAACACAGCGTTACAGTTACGTACACTCAAGCAGGCTTGTTTCTGAATGCATTTACAACTCAGCAGCCATTACCATATAATTAACCACACATCCAGCCTGTTAGTTAATTTAATTTAATCTGCACTGTAAAGTTAAGATTACGTTACACCCAATTTAAGTATGATGTGTTCCTATCGAAACTTTTAACTATGAGGCTTTTGATCCAAATTAGTTTGTGATGGTTAAAAAAACACCTTAACTGGCTTAACTTATTGTATTAAAATAAAAATAAGTAAATTAAATAACTTTTAAATCCCAGCCTGAATAACCTTAAAGTCACAAATAACCTTAAAAATATTTAACTCATAACAAATTAGTTGGTAAATAGTGAATATAGTCCTTGAACTTAGTGCCATGCATACGTTAATTTCCTTATATCAGGTAAAGTAGGAATGAGGAAAGAACATGCAATCGTGGAACCCAAATAGCTGGAGAGAACTGCCAATACTGCAGCAGCCACAGTACCCGGATCAAGATGAACTGAAAACAGTAGAAAGCCAGTTAAAGAGTGCTCCGCCACTTGTTTTTGCAGAAGAAACAAGAAGTCTCTTTAAACAATTAGAAGATGTATGTGAAGGTCGTGCATTTTTACTTCAAGGTGGCGATTGTGCCGAATCATTTAGTGACTTTAATGCCGCTAATATTCGCGATACATTTAAAACCATTTTACAAATGGCTGTTGTTTTAACTTACGGCGGTAAATGCCCAGTTGTTAAAATTGCACGTATGGCAGGCCAATACGCAAAACCACGCTCTGCTGATTTAGAAACTATTGACGGTGTGTCTTTACCATCTTACCGTGGTGATATTGTAAATAGCTTTGAGTTTACAGAAGAAGCACGTATTCCCGACCCACAACGTTTAATGAAGGCATACCACAACAGTGCTGCTACGTTAAACTTACTTCGTGCATTTGCACAAGGTGGTTTAGCAGATTTACACCAAGTGAATCGCTGGAACATGGG
Source organism: Pseudoalteromonas sp. C12FD-1 (assembly GCF_037414265.1). Classification (NCBI taxonomy): domain Bacteria; kingdom Pseudomonadati; phylum Pseudomonadota; class Gammaproteobacteria; order Alteromonadales; family Pseudoalteromonadaceae; genus Pseudoalteromonas; species Pseudoalteromonas sp. C12FD-1. The sequence continues at coordinate 212,458 of NZ_JBBEVD010000071.1, read as the reverse complement.
CTTTGTAGCCGCTAATCCGCAAAAAGAACGATTCCAACAGCTTGCAGATAAAATTCAAGATGCGCTTGAATTTATGGAAGTATGTGGCATTAATTCTACTATTGCGCCAAGCCTTAAAGAAACCGATTTGTACACGTCTCACGAAGCATTATTGCTAGGCTATGAAGAAGCGCTTACTCGTCGCGATCACCTATCAGGTGACTGGTATGACTGTTCTGCGCACTTTGTATGGATTGGTGAGCGTACGCGCCAATTAGACCATGCACACATTGAGTTTTTCAAAGGTATTAAAAACCCTATTGGTGTTAAAGTTGGCCCAGGAATGGACCCAGATGACCTAATTCGTTTAATTGATGCTGTAAACCCAGATAACATTCCGGGTCGCTTAACGCTAATTACACGTATGGGTGCCGACGTACTACCAGAAAAACTTCCAGCACTTGTAAGACGCGTTCAGCAAGAAGGCCGTAAAGTTATTTGGAGCTCGGATCCAATGCACGGTAACACTGAAAAAGCGACATCAGGCTATAAAACGCGAAGCTTTGATAATATCATGCGCGAAATTAGCCAGTTTTTTGCTGTACATAAAGCTGAAGGTTCATACGCAGGTGGTATTCACTTAGAAATGACTGGCCAGCACGTTACAGAGTGTACCGGTGGTGCATACGGTTTATCTGATGATGACCTAGCGCAACGTTACAAAACACAATGTGACCCGCGTCTAAATGCAGACCAAGTATTAGAAGTAGGCTTTTTAGTAGCTGACTTACTAAAAGATGCACGTAAATAATAAAGTTAAAATTAAAGCCGCATTATGCGGCTTTTTTTAGCAAAACAGTAAATTAGTTGGTTAGTACTTACGTCGCTCTAGGTTACCGTCAATCAAGATTTTTGCTGATATTTCTTCAACAGAATGATGGGTAGAATTAAAGTATGCAATTTTATGTCGCTTATAAAGCATTTCAACTTCACGCACTTCAATTCGACACTGTCTTATTGATGCGTATTTAGAATTTGCCATACGGCGATGCCTAATTGCAGCCAAACGCTCAGGGTCAATAGTTAACCCAAATAACTTATGTTTGTAAGGGAGTAAACATTTAGGTAATCCCTCACTCTCTAAGTCATCTTCAGTTATTGGGTAATTTGCAGCCTTAATGCCGTATTGTAAGGCTAAGTACAGGCTTGTTGGTGTTTTACCGCTTCTACTTACACCTACTAAAATAATATCGGCTTCAGAAAAGTTTTTAATATTTCCGCCATCATCATTCATAAGGGCATAGTTAACCGCATCTATTCTAAAGTCATAGCTTTTTTCATGAATAGAGTGGGTGCGATGCATTTTTGGCACTGGCGCAACATTAAGCTCTTTTTCTATTTTTTCACTGTAAGTAGACAAAAAATCATACGCGATTGCATCGGCAGATTTAATAATTTCACTTAAGTTGTGATTTACAAAGGTAAAGAATACAAATGGCTTCTCACCTTCTTTTGCAGCAGTTGCGTTTATTAACGCTTTAATTTCATTTGCTTTTTCCTCTGTTTCTACAAAAGGAATAGTTTTATGATTAAATTCAACCGGAAACAACGACAAAGTCGCGTGACCAAACACTTCGGAGGTAATAGCAGTGCCGTCTGATATATAAAAAGCAGTTCTCATAGTTAACCTTTTTATTACGTTTAATCCCTAAAATGGCTTACTCACGGTTTACGTGAGGTCTAATGCCAGTGTAGAATGAAGGTGACCTTTATAAAAGGTTTTCTTTCTTAACTCTCACAGTTACAACTACAATTTGTTTTTTGGAGAAAGACCCGTGCAAGAATACGTTCTCTGGTATCAAGAGCTTGGTATGCAAGATGTTCCTCGTGTTGGCGGCAAAAATGCCTCACTTGGTGAAATGATTTCAAACCTCGCTAACGCAGGTGTACAGGTTCCGGGTGGTTTTGCCACTACAGCCGACGCTTTCAATGAGTTTTTAGAACAATCTGGACTCAATGCAAAAATTCACGACATTTTAGATACGCTTGATGTTGATGATGTAAATACACTCGCTAAAGTCGGTGCCGATATCCGCCAATGGATTATCGATACCCCATTCCAACCTAACCTAGACCAAGCCATTCGCGACGCATACAGCCAACTTCATGGCGATACATCAGCCGATGTATCATTTGCAGTACGCTCATCAGCCACCGCTGAAGATATGCCAGATGCATCATTCGCAGGCCAACAAGAAACCTTCCTTAACGTACGTGGTATCGACTCAGTAATGGTCGCTATTAAACACGTATTTGCTTCTTTATTTAACGACCGCGCCATATCATACCGTGTTCACCAAGGTTACGATCACCGTGGTGTTGCACTATCTGCTGGAATACAGCGTATGGTGCGTTCAGATAAATCAGCATCAGGCGTTATGTTTAGTATTGATACAGAGTCTGGTTTTGAAGACGTTGTATTTGTTACTTCAAGCTACGGTTTAGGTGAAATGGTTGTACAGGGCGCAGTAAACCCTGATGAATTTTATGTTCATAAACCTACATTACAAAAAGGGTTGCCATCAGTAGTACGTCGTAATATTGGCTCAAAAGCCATTCAAATGATTTACTCTGCTGATGAAGCACACGGTAAGCAAGTAGAAATTGTTGACGTAGAGCCAAGCCTTTCAAACAAATTTTCAATTACAGATGAAGAAGTGCAAGAACTTGCAAAGCAAGCTGTAATTATCGAAAAGCATTACGGTCGTCCTATGGACATCGAATGGGCAAAAGACGGAAACGATGGCAAATTATACATAGTGCAAGCGCGCCCAGAAACCGTTCGCTCAAACGAAGATGCCAATATTATGGAGCGTTTTCAATTAAATGGCACAAGCAATGTCATTGCTGAAGGCCGCGCCATTGGCCATAAAATTGGTAGTGGTGTTGTTCGTGTACTTGATTCAATCAAAGAAATGGACCAAGTGCAAGAAGGCGACATTTTAGTTACCGACATGACCGACCCAGATTGGGAACCTATCATGAAGCGCGCCGCGGCCATTGTTACAAACCGCGGTGGGCGTACGTGTCATGCCGCAATTATTGCCCGTGAACTCGGTATTCCTGCGGTAGTTGGCTGTGGTAACGCAACCGATTTAATTAAAGCGGGACAAGAAGTAACCGTATCATGTGCTGAAGGCGATACAGGTTACATCTACGAAGGTATTTTAGATTTTGAAATACTGACGTCGCGCGTGGATAAAATGCCAGAACTACCAATGAAAGTGATGATGAACGTAGGTAATCCAGACCGCGCGTTTGACTTTGCACGTTTACCACATGCAGGTGTTGGCCTTGCACGTGTTGAATTTGTAATTAACCGCATGATTGGTGTTCACCCTAAAGCGCTATTAAATTTTGATGCCCAATCACCTGCTCTACAAGCAGAAATTACCGACATTATTGCCGGTTACGAATCGCCGGTAGAGTTTTATATCTCTAAATTAGTAGAAGGTATTTCAACGCTAGGCTGTGCCTTTGCACCAGAGCGTGTAATTGTGCGCATGTCTGATTTTAAATCAAACGAATATGCAAACTTAGTAGGCGGTGAGCAGTACGAACCTGAAGAAGAAAACCCAATGATTGGTTTTCGTGGTGCTGCACGTTATATCTCTGAAGACTTCCGTGATTGTTTTGCCCTTGAGTGTGAAGCAATCAAACGTGTAAGAAACAGCATGGGTATGACCAACATCGAAATCATGATCCCATTCGTACGTACCCTTGAAGAAGGTAAACGCGTTATCGAATTACTTGAAGAGCACGGACTTAAACGTGGCGAAAATGGTCTTAAAGTAATCATGATGTGTGAGCTTCCTTCAAATGCATTACTTGCGGATGAATTTTTAGAGATGTTCGATGGTTTCTCTATCGGCTCTAACGATTTAACTCAGCTAACACTTGGCCTTGACCGTGACTCAGGCCTAATCGCACATTTATTTGATGAGCGTAATCCTGCGATTAAAAAGCTACTTTCTATGGCAATTAAAACTGCTAAAGAAAAAGGTAAATACGTAGGTATTTGTGGCCAAGGTCCTTCAGATCATGAAGACTTTGCAGCATGGTTAGTAGAGCAAGGCATTGATTCTGTTTCACTAAACCCAGATACAGTACTAGAAACATGGTTATACCTAGCAGACAAACTTGCTAAATAATCATCAGTACCCGTAACAAATAAAAATGCCAGCAATTAAGCTGGCATTTTTGTATGTGGGATAAATTACCGTGCTAATTTTTTATCTAAATAATGACACGATTTAGTTAAGGCTTTTTGGCATAGTTTTAAATAATGCCTCGCTTTTGGGTAGTAAAAAGAAAAACACAGTAATCCCCCCATAAAAAATATCAGGGAGGGGCCTGGCACCAGAGAGAAAAACAACCCAAGCAAAATAAACAACACACCTATGATCTGTAATAGACATTTTTTCATATAAACCTCAATACAATGGTTTAACTTGATTATAAATACAGAACATCAAATTACGATAAAAAGAGTGTTACAAACTGTAAAATCTTCAATTTCTATTAGTCATCACCATGATATAATTACACAAATGCCTTAAATTATCGCCGTCATGATAGCAACAATTACACAGCAAGATGCAGCGACCGACCTTGTCGCAAACTACTTAAGTACACTTAAAAATCAGGGGTTTAGTGGAGACACCGATGCAAGCTATGCAACGCGTTTAACCGCCTCTACCGATAACAGTATTTATCAGCAAATCCCACAAGGTGTTATTTTTCCTAAAACCGAAAAAGACATTCAATTGGCATTGCAAACAGCATCTCGCGACCCATTCTTGTCGCTTACTTTTGGCCCACGCGGTGGTGGTACAGGTACTAACGGGCAGTCACTCACACCTGGTATTGTGGTTGATTTATCACGTTATATGCGCGAAATACTCGAAATTAATGTTGAAGAAGGGTGGGTTAGAGTACAAACAGGTGTAATTAAAGATCAATTAAACGACTTTTTAAAACCGTACGGCTTTTTTTTCTCACCCGACTTATCTACAAGTAACCGAGCAACCATTGGCGGAATGATCAGTACCGATGCATCAGGTCAAGGTTCATTAGTTTACGGTAAAACCAGCAACCATGTTTTAGGACTTACTACCTATTTAGTCGATGGCAGCCCAATGGTGACATCACCAATAAACATAGAAAAAGCTAAAGTAATAGCCGAGCAAGAATCATTAATCGGTAGCCTTTACAAAACAGTATTGGAAATTTCTTTAAATGAGCGTGAGGCTATTTTAGAAAAATTTCCACGTTTAAATCGCTTTTTAACCGGCTACGACCTAGAGCATGTGCTAAGTGATGACTTACAAACTTTTGATATGAGTAGGCTAATTACCGGATCAGAAGGCTCGCTTGGTATAGTTACCGAGGCAAAATTAAACCTAACTCCCATAGCCGAATTTAAAACACTGATAAATATTAAATACGATAGTTTTGATTCGGCACTTCGTCATTCTCCGTTTTTAGTAGATGCACGTGCAACATCGGTAGAAACAGTCGATAGCAAGGTATTAAACCTGGCTCGCGAAGATATTATTTGGCATTCAGTATCGGACTTAATAACCGATGTACCAAATAAAGATATGCAAGGACTCAACATGGTTGAGTTTAATGCAGTATCACCTGAAGATATAAAAGACAAAGTAAATACACTTTGTACATTATTAGATGAGTGCGTAGCAAATCAAACCAACGGGGTTATTGGCTATCAGTTAACCAGCAGTAAAACTGATATTTTAAAAATTTACGCAATGCGTAAAAAATCTGTCGGGTTACTTGGTAATGTTAAAGGCAGCCAAAAGCCATTGGCCTTTGCTGAAGATACCGCCGTACCGCCAGAAAACTTAGCTGACTACATCGTAGAATTTAGAGCATTACTCGATAGCCATAATTTACAATATGGTATGTTCGGCCATGTTGATGCGGGGGTTTTACATGTACGCCCAGCGCTAGATATGTGCGATCCAGAACAAGAAAGACTGCTTCGGAAAATTTCTGATGAAGTTGTAAAACTCACCGCTAAATACGGCGGTTTAATGTGGGGCGAACATGGTAAAGGTTACCGCAGTGAATATGGCCCTGAATTTTTTGGTGAGCATTTATTTAAACAACTACGTAAAATAAAAACCGCCTTCGATCCTAATAATAGAATAAACCCCGGAAAAATATGCACACCTATTGAAAGTGAAGACTCACTAGTTAGCGTAGATGGGCAAAAACGTTCGTACTTCGATAAGCAAATTTCTATAGATGTAAAAACAAGTTTTAACAATGCAATGACCTGTAATGGTAACGGTATTTGTTTTAACTACGACGAAAATTCACCAATGTGTCCGTCGTATAAAGTAACCGGTGATCGTAGACACTCGCCAAAAGGGCGCGCAACATTAATGCGAGAATGGTTACGACTTCAAGAGTCTAAAAATGTAGATTTGCTCGAAGTAGAAAAAGAACTTAACAAAGGCGAAGTTATTACCTGGTGGGAGCGCTTTGTTCATAGCCGCGAAAAAAACAAAGGCGTTTACGATTTTTCGCACGAAGTAAAAGAATCAATGGATGAATGTTTAGCGTGTAAAGCCTGTACAACATCTTGCCCAATTAAAGTAGATGTACCTACTTTTAGAGCACGCTTTTTAAATTACTATCACAGTTATTACGCGCGTCCACTCAAAGATTATTTAGTCGCTAACATTGAAAGTTCAGCGCCTGTTATGTCTAAATTTGCACGTGTAATAAACCCAATTGTTAAAACAAACTTAGTAAGTAGTTTAATTAAAAAAACAGTAGGGTATGTAGATACACCTCAATTAAGCATTCCATCACTTGAAAAACGCGTAGCAAAAGCACATAAATTTGATTTTGAATTATTAAATTCACTTTCAAGCGATGAACAAAATAACTATGTGCTAATAGTGCAAGACCCATTTACCAGCTTTTACGAAGCCGAGTTAGTGCAAAGTTTTATAACACTTATCACCGCACTGGGTAAAAAGCCGATGCTATTACCATTTAAACCTAATGGTAAAGCCCAACACGTAAAAGGGTTTTTGCATGAGTTTAAAGTAACGGCAAAAAATGGCGCAGAGTTTTTAAACAATCTCGCTGATATTAATTCGCCTTTGGTTGGTTTAGATGCCTCGTTGGTTATGTGTTATCGCGATGAATACAATACTATTTTAGAAAATAATCGCGGTGATTTTCATGTACAACTTGCCCATGAATGGCTACAAACTCAATCGTTTAAATCGCTATCGGCTAAACAAAAAACCGATACTGAATTTACATTATTGAGCCACTGTACAGAAACAACCGCTTTACCAAAAGCGGCAAGTGTGTGGAAAACTATTTTTACCGATATTGGCTTAACTCTAAATACCACCAATACGGGGTGTTGTGGCATGGCCGGCACTTATGGCCACGAAGCACAAAACCAAAAAAATTCACGTGCACTGTACGAAATGAGTTGGAAACCAATAGTAGATAAAAATAAACCAGAGCAACTTTTATCTACCGGGTTTTCGTGCCGCAGCCAAGTAAAACGCTTTGAACAATTTAAACCTAAGCACCCAATAGAGCTACTTGCACAGGTTCTTAGCTAATAAAAGTTAAAAATAAAAAAGGCGTAACTTAAAATAAGTTACGCCTTTTTTATTTATATCAACTTTCTTAATTAATTTAGCAATTTTGATGCTGGAAAAACGTGTAGACAGCTCGGCAAAAATTTCAGTAATTTTTATAACCGTTATTTAGATTGTTTAGTAAAACTATCTGCAATTGGCTTTGTACTTATACCATGTATAAACACACTAAATAAAATAGTGGTCATAGCAATAGTGGCAATCTCGTATTTATTCTCTATTTGCGTGTCTATTACCATTAATGTAAAAACAATTGATGCTAAACCACGTGGCCCAAACCAAGCAAAAGTAAAACGCTCTTTCCAGTTAAGTGCTGTAAATTGTAACGACAACATAACCGGAATTATTCTAATCAATGTAGTACTTAGCAATGCATACACAATTATATTTGTATTTAATTTGGGTATTACTAAATAAGCACACACAAATCCAAATAAACACCAAATCATCAACGATGTAAAATCAGCAATGTGTTCAGAATCTTCTATTAATTCAGCGCGAATATCGGTTTTAGAAAATTTATCAAATAACAAACCTGCAATAAACACCGCTATAAATCCACTGCCATGAAAATATTGAGTGATAGAAAACACCGCCATCGCAAAACCTAAAAGTAAAAATGGGCTAGTGCTTTTTGCAAAGTAATGTCGCTTCATTGCAAAATTTAACAACGGAATAAATATCGCTATAGAAAAACTTGCAATTAAAAGTGCTAAGCCAAGCTCTCTTGAAAACACACTTAATGTATGTGATGCCGTAATGGCAGAGTCAGGGTTTTTAGCGAGTAAAATAAAAATTAAAAATACTGGTACACATAAGCCATCGTTTAATCCGCTTTCGGTATTTATACCTTCCCTAATTTTTTCAGGCACTTGTGTACTTTGCAATAAACCTTTACTTAATGCTGCATCGGTTGGGGTTAGAATAATTGCTAGCAAAGCCGATTGAATTAGCGAGAGCTCTGCAAATAAAAATAAGCTAACACCAATACCGCATAATAAAGTTAAGGGTAGGGCAACAAATAATAATAAACTAGGGTACTGAAAACTATGCCTCAATACCCCTAACTTAGATTTAGCCGCATCAGAAAATAAAAATATACTTAGCGTTAGCTCTATTAATGGTAATAAATAATCTATCCCTGCTTTTAATTTTTCTCCTTCATTGGGGAGTAAAAATGCCAAAAACATACCGCCAATAACAAAAAACATAGGGCCAGTTATTTCTGTACGTTCTAACTGCCTAATTGAAATTGAATAAACCAAAAATAAAAAACCAATAAATGCTATTACTAAGTATTCCATTAAATTTTCCTTTTAACGCCAGATTTTGCTCGCTCTTTAATATTTGTTTGAATATAAATTTGATCGGTTGTCGCAATTTTAGAATGCCCTAAATCTTCCGATAAATGTTTTAGCGGTCGCGTATGTGCATCATGCGTTGCACCCGTGTGACGAAGCCAATGGGCAGTGGCTGCTTCAAGTTGTTCTGCATCATCTTTGAAGCCATCATCAAGTAAAGATTGTTGAGCCAAATCAAAACTTTGCTGTACTAAACGCCTAATTTGCCTAACTGTCATCCCACCTTGGCCACGAATTTTATGCACCAATGGCTCAGCTTCATCAACACGAGGTAGGGCGGGTAATCCTCTGTACAATCTATAACGTTTTAAATACTCAACAAAATCATCACTTAGGGTAACATCTCGTAGTTTATTACCTTTCCCCATTATTCGTAAAAACCAAAAACCGTCATTATCTTGCCAAAAGTGCGACATAACGGGTGACCATTGAGGGCGCTCGGATAGTTCCGAGATCCGTAAATATAAACCTTTTAAACATGCCAAAGTAAACAAGTTACGTTCAAGCTCTGGTTTTTTTTCACATAAATCGCGTGTTACGCCAAATACATATTCCCATTGTATGTCACTTAACGTGTCTGGGATCTGAATTTGTGATTGCACAACCAAATAGGGGCTATTTTTTTTAACTACAGGAATAAAGTTAGCAAATGTTTTTTCTTCTAAAATAGAAAACTTATAAAATACATTTAACGCAGTAAACATTGCGGCTAATGTTTGCTGACTCGCAATTGACTCCTTTAACATAAAAGGGCGCCAATTTTGGTTTAATCTACGAATGCCTTGCTCATCTTTGTAGCGCCATTGCACCGAAGTTGATGCCCATTTTTTATCTGGCTCAACCATAAAATCGACATAGGCTTCAATGTCTTCGCGTTTTAAATCGAACACTGATTTTTCGGCAATTAACCAAGACCACAAATAAAATCGTTCGAGCTCGTTACGAAAACGATTAAATGTTGCTTCAGATTTTCGACCGTACACATATAAAAATTGGTATAAGAATTTAAGTTCGTCCTTTGATTCAGTTACAGTCAAGCCAACTTGCTGTATAAAGGATGCAAGTTCTGGGTATTCTGAATTTAGAGTATCGTCGTCAAGATGAGCAATTTGATATCTTAATTGTTTTAACGTATCAACTAAAGCAACAAGCATAATGTATAAATATTCAATAAAATAATAGACTTACAGCTTAACGATAAAGTCCGATACTGTCTAGTATTGGACATAGTGAAAGTGTATTTATTTAAGCATTTTTGTTACTGCGCATTGGTATGAATCTTATTAAGGAAAGTTTTATGAAAAAATTTATCGTGTTAGGCCTACTTACAATAAGTGTATTACTAACAGGTTGTGCTACTACAGGCAGTGCATCACCAAGCGAAAAACGCGCTTTAGTTCAAAGCATGAAAAACAATACGCTCGACAAATTATACGCACAAAAACCCGATGTTAAAAAACAAATTGCCAACTCGGCCGGTTACGCGGTGTTTGATAACGCAAACGTCAATGTTGTTTTAGCCAGTTTTGGTGGCGGGTACGGTGTAGTAAAAAATAACTTAACCGGTAAATCAACCTACATGAATATGGGTGAAGCCGGTTTAGGGCTTGGTTTAGGTGTAAAAGACTTTAACGTTGTTATGGTTTTTCATAACCAAGCAGCAGTAAATAGATTTATTGAACATGGTTGGGCCTTTGGCGGTAACGCAGACGCCGCAGCAAAATACGAAGATAAAGGTGGAGCACTGGTTGCAGAAGCCATTGCCGACCAAGTTACCGTATATTCTTTAACCGAAAATGGCCTTGCACTTCAAGCTGTACTAAAAGGCACTAAATTTTGGGTAGATTCTGAGCTAAATTAACAGCTAATTACTCTCCTAAAAGCGGGCTGGTTTGTATAATCACGCTCGCTTTCTTATTCCTTGTTTAATTTAACATAACGTAATTTATGGGAAGTTAGCTATCAGCTATCAGCTATCAGCTATCAGCTAT